>JAHFLI010000188.1 GCA_023255615.1 Candidatus Woesearchaeota archaeon | reverse complement strand
GATCGATCAAAAAGAGCCATTTCATGATTTCAGCTCCATGGCAATCGCAATAACGCCTAATCGAGCAAGAAAATTATACACTTCGATATTATCATGAGTAATATTTGATGACTCTCCATGAGGTTTGTTCCGATGAGCTGGACAGAATAAGAATGATGCAAAGGTCATGCCCGGAGAATTCAAATTTTCTGTGGCCGATTTCTTTCCATGTGAACGAAAAAAGCCCCCAATAGGAGTATCTCCAATGCAATAGACTACCGCTTCTGCATTTTGGTTATTCACTTGATCAACAGTAGGAACTCCCTCCTGAATCATTACTTCATTCACTTCTCGACCACCTTTCGCACGATGCATTTTGGCTCGTTGGTCTGCGTTAATCTTTAAAAATGCTGCGCCCGATGTAAACGGAATCGCATTCATGCCATAGGTTGACGCGTCTCCTTTAAGAAAGATGAATGGAGGATCACTGATAGTATATTCATTATATTTTTGTTGAATTTCTAAAATACATACATCAATTTTTTGAGCAATCTCATCAAAGTTTTTCCTCTCTTTAAAATTGACGTCATCAGCAAACTCAAAATACGCTCCAATTTTCCAGCGATCAACACCGATAATCTCAGACACTTCCTTCACCAATTGATTTTTAATATCAAAATGAAGATGTTTCTTTCGTTGAAACCATCCATGCGCCACTTTAGGAGTAATAGGTTGTGAAATCCCATGCAAAAGAGGATTATCTCCAGAAGAAAGATCATTATTAACAACAATGAGATCAGGAATAAATGAATCAATCTCGAGTCGATTTCCATTCCGCTGAAATTGACGCATTTCTAATTCTCCTTTTGAAAAACTTTTTACCGTCATGCTTCCCCGTTCAATAACCCCAACTTCCGTTTGATATCCTGCTCGTTCAAAGAGGTATTTAAGAGTGAGAATATTATCATAATAATAAGGATTAGAAGTCGTATCAGCAACAAGACCAATGGATGTTGTTCCGGGATATTTCAACGAAATAAATGATGTAATTGCAGCGATGGCATCATCGTAACTTTCCTCACAGATATTATTAAATCCCGCGGGAAACACATTTGAATCGATGACTACACTCTTAAATCCTGCATTTCTCACATCAAAAGAAGAATAAATTGGAAGAATTAAGCCCTTTTTCTTTTCTTCAAACCAGCGCTCAAGCTTATCTTGATGAGCGCGAATCTTCTCAGCAACTTCTGTAATCATTTCCCTCTGAAAATCATTCTGACTTTTAAATGTTCCGGTTTTATCGGGTATCCGATGTATTGCAAGAAACCAAGGATATTTATTTTTCAATATCTGTTAAGATACCTTAATAAATAATTGCCTTTTTTACCTTAGAATGGAAAAACCACGGCATGCATTCTATTTTGAAGGCATTCTTCAATTACGAAGTCCCTCTCAAGAAATACTGGATTATGTGATGAAGGTTGCCGAACACGCTTCCAAGCCATTTTACACTCAGCTCAAAAAAGTAAGAAACGGTTATGATCTGTATTTTTTATCTCAGAGATTTCTTCAGCAGTTTGGAAAAAGACTACAAGAAAAATTCGGCGGAGAAATGAAAGTCAGCGCGCATATTCACACCAGATCACGAATTACCAGTAAAGATGTCTATCGTATTAATGTCCTTATTCGAACTCCATTCTACAAAGTTGGCGATATTATTGAATTCAAGGGAGATTTGTATAAAGTATTGAAGATGATAAAGAAAGTTGATTTGGAAAACCTCAATACCCACAAAAAATTAACAGTGAGATACAAAGATCTGCCGGAATAATTCACGAGCTGTAGTAAAAGTCATCTAAAGAATATTTTTATTAATAAATCTCCAAGACGAAAAAGAAGATTTATAAAGATGTTCTTAATCTCCGTTTATATGGGATGGTTTAAAGATTTATTTTCAACTGAAGAAAAGAAAGAAGAAAAAGACTCAGAAGAAGATTCTTCAGAATTAGGAGATTATAAAGATAATGAAGATAAATGGATTGAGATAGATATTACAATAATGACCCCTTATTCAGAACTTGTCAAACTTAAATCTGCGTTAAAACCTTATGCTGAAGAATTGGGTTGGAAGATTGAATCGGGTAGAAATACACAAATTGAAGATAACACGAAAGT
>JAHFLI010000187.1 GCA_023255615.1 Candidatus Woesearchaeota archaeon | reverse complement strand
AACAAGAATCGAAGCATCCCTTGATTCAAATCTGCTGTTACGATTTCTTACCTTTAAAGATAAGCATCCTTATTTTGTCCCCATCTATCAAACTGCGAAGATTGGGGAATCACTGAACAAGCCATCATCGGAATGGCACATCTTTCAGAGAAGAATGGTGCCAAGTTTGTTATGGTTTCGCTCCCTTCTATGGGTCATCTTGAACAGGAATATGCAACGGACCCAACTGGATTTCTAAACTGGTTTTCTCAAAGAAATCCCAATATCGAGTATGAATCCGTTCAAAAACAATTACTAAGTGAGGCTAACGCAGCCGGCCTCGCTCCATCTCAACTTTGCGTAAATGATTCAGATTGTTCGCATCCAAATCGCATGGGGAATTATCTTATTGCAAGAGTTCTTGCCGATTACATCAGAGGCCATGGCCTCAATGAAAGTAGTAGAGCAAAGTAATCTAAATATTTAACAACCTTTTTAAGAAAAGAATACTTGAACATCTTCCTCAAAATTATTACTGATTTTGATATCCCAATCTTTCGGAAAACAACTGAAATATTTCTCATCAGCATACCGCTCGTCGAGAAAGACAACAACGCCTTTATCTGTTTCGCTTCGAATACATCGTCCGGCATTTTGCATGCATTTAATCATCGCAGGATAAATATACCCATATTCCCAACCTTTTCCATATTTTTCTTGATAATATCTCATGCACTCAACAGTTTCCGCATTGGGTTTTTCAAGGGGTAATCCCACAATAATAACTCCGTTCAGCAAATCTCCAGGCAAATCTATTCCCTCCCCAAAACTACCAGTTGATACTCCTAAGAGAACCGAACCTTCCGTTTTATTCATCTTAAATTTTTCAAGAAGTGCAAGTTTATATTTTCTATCGGCACCCTGAATTTCTTTGAGCAAAGGTTTAGCGGACATCTGTGAAAGATATGACCACACTTTGTCTCGAAGAAAATAACTTGGAAAAAAAATCGCACTGTTCCCTGGTATTGATGTAATAAGTTGCGAACAAATCAACGCGATACGATGAAACTCTTCTTCTCCACGCCGCGAAAATTTGGTGGTTACTCCGGAAACAATGAGATTCAAACGACGTGATGCTGGAAAAGGACTCTGCAATTCTCTTTCCAGTGCACCTTCACATCCATAAACCTCTCTGAAAAAAGAGAGGGGGGTTAATGTTCCAGACATCACAACAGCGGAATGAACATGATCAATAACGTCCTTTATCAACGGGGATGGATCAAGAGAACGATAGGTGAGCGAAAAAAAAAGTCCTTGCTTTGGTGACGAAGTAGAAAAAACACGCACAAATCCTTCATCAGGTCCTTTCCAGATGTTAAGGAATTCTCCCATTGAACCAAGACTACTATACTGCTGCTCACGGCGAATTTCTTTTCCAATTTCTACTAGCGTAGTAGCAAACGCGTCATACTCTCCGATAAGGGATCCGACAAACGTCATAAATTCTTTTTTGGAAATAAGACACTCTTCTGACCCTTCAGGGATCTTGAGGGAAAGTTTTTCAAAAATGGTTCGCAATATGACAATCTTTGGGCATAATTCTGAAGAAAATTTTTCCGCTTCTGTATATGCTCGTTCTATCATTCCCGATGTCAATTTTACCGTTAACAAATCCCGACATCGTCGTGGAAGATTATGGCCTTCATCAATAATAACCATGCAATCAGAGAGGCCTTTCTTAATTTTCTGAAGAAAGATAGTGCGAATCGCAGGATGAAATAAATAGTTATAATCTGCAATAATGATCTGAGCTCGTTCTGCAGTCAAAAGACTGATCTCGTAAGGACATACATGATAAGTAGACGAGAGAGCGAGCAGAGAAGAAGAGTCAATCACGCCTTGATCTCGTACGTTATCTAAAACAGTCTTGGCTTTCGAAGTTGTCTTTCCATTCTCTCGCGTTTGCTGATAATACTCGCAGGCATTCTCTTCAACGAGTGTTTGACAGAATGAGTGGAATTCGTGCGATGTAAGTAAGGAAACATTTGGTTGAAGACACATACCTTTTTTTCCAATAAGATCTGCCACGAGGATATTTTCTCCAGATTTCTTTCTCATTTCCTTAATAGTCTGAAGAGCTATTTCGTGTTGAGTTTGTCGCGAAGTAAGAAAAAAAAGA
>JAHFLI010000006.1 GCA_023255615.1 Candidatus Woesearchaeota archaeon | reverse complement strand
GATTAATGGATGAGAATGCGCAGAAAGGAAATCTTAAGAGTAATCGGCAAATTATGATTGATGCTATGGTATGGAGTGCGTTACAATCAATTGAGTGGGCAGAACAACGAGGCATGAAGGATATTATCATTAGTGTCAAAACATCGGTTGTTCATGATGTTATTGAATGTTACGAACGCCTTCATCAAGTAACAGATTATCCGCTTCACGTCGGATTAACTGAAGCTGGAATGGGAAATAAAGGAATTGTCTCAAGCTCAATTGCCATTGGAAGTTTGCTTCAAAAAGGAATAGGAGGTACCATCCGCGTATCATTAACACCTGAAGCAGATGGATCTCGGACAGAAGAAGTCAAAGTTGCGAAAGAAATTTTGCAAAGTTTAGGATTACGTCATTTTCAACCAGCAGTTACCTCTTGTCCAGGATGTGGAAGAACATCTTCAGATCGTTTCCAGCGCATGGCAAAAGAAATGAATGATTATATAGAGAGAAAGATGCCGGAATGGAAACAGAAGTATTATGGTTTTGAGAATATTCATATTGCGGTGATGGGATGTATTGTGAACGGACCAGGAGAAAGTAAGAATGCTCATATTGGCATTAGCTTACCGGGAGATAATGAAGATCCAGTGTGTCCTGTTTTTGTTGATGGAAAGCTGTATAGAAAACTCCAAGGAGATCGGGTTATGGATGATTTTGAAGGAATTGTTGAGGAATATATGAAGGCGAGAAGTGTATTGAACTAATCACATTTGGGAGTTTGCTACACAAATCTTAAATAACGTGAAAAGGATATCATCGTATGACAAAAGAAACAACGAAGAAATCATACAAGCCATTTCATATGTGGGGTTCATATGTCGGAGCAGCAATTGCATTTTTACAAGCTCTTGCAGTGCCGATAAATCCCATCGCACGAAATATTTTCTTTTTCAATTGGGTATTTCTTGTGTTCCTTCGCACTGCGTTTGGATTTCTTGTTGGTTGGGGCATACATTCACTCTGTAGAAAACTAAGAAAGTGAGATTGTTGATTTCTCGTTGAGCAAAAGACTAACGATTCTAAACAAATAAAAAACAATTGAGACTTCTCTGCTAAATGAGTATTAAACTTCCTGAGGGGACGTTTCTCGGAGCCCCGGACCATTCGAAAGTTGTGTTGTTAATCGCTGCAGGATTTAAGAGGGATCATCATACAGATAAGGATAATTTGGAGCCGTCGAGACGATTCCTGGAAATCATTGTTTTAATAGGGGCCCATACAATCGTGATCCGTTTAATCATTCTCGACCTCAGGTTCTGATTTCAAAGGTTAGCGAGTTTATCCAAGGTCTCTAAATTCAAAATTCCCCGGTTTTGTATTTTATATAATAAGTTTTATAAACAACTTCTATCTCCACTATGTTACCCGTTACAACTAATCGCAAGGTTAGGAGGGAATGATGGAAAAACAACAAGTATTAGATGCATTAAAATCTGCACGTGAGAATTCTCCTAAGAGGAATTTTAAACAAAGTGTTGATTTCATCGTGAATTTAAAGGGTCTTGATCTTAAAAAAACGGAGCATAAGGTTGATTTCTATGCTCATTTGAGTTCACTTCCTGCGAGCAAAATTAAAGTCTGTGCGTTAGTTGGCACTGAAATGATTGAGAACGCAAAATCAGGATGCGATCGCGCTATTCTTGTTGATGAGTTTGGACAATATGACAAAAAAGCAATGAAGAAATTGGCATCAGAATACACTTATTTTGTCGCTCAAGCAAACATAATGCCAAAAGTGGCGCAAACATTCGGTCGTGTATTAGGACCACGAGGAAAAATGCCAAACCCAAAAGCAGGGTGTGTTGTTCCTCCTAATGCGAATTTGAAGGCATTGGTGGACAGATTGCGTACGACTATCCGTATTGTAGCCAAGAATGATCTCTTCATTATGTCTTCTGTTGGCAGCGAAGAAATGTCTGATGAAATTCTTGCTGATAATGTTCTTACTATTTACAATTCTCTTCTTCATGTTCTTCCTAATGAAAAAGACAACGTGAAATCCTCTATTGTCAAATTGACGATGGGAAAACCATCAACCATTGGTACTCAATCTGAAGTTAAGGCAGAAAGGAAAGGTAAAAAGAAGAGGGGTGGTGAATAATGGCCCACGCCTCACCAGCCAAAAAGGATCTTGTAAAGAGATTAATCAAATTGTTTGAACAGTACCCTATTGTTGGTGCTGTCAATATGGAAAATCTTCCTGCGCCTCAGCTTCAAAACATGAAGGCAACCCTTCGAGGAAGAATTGAGCTGGTGATGACAAAACGCAGATTAATGAAGGTTGCCATGTCACAATCAAAAGTGCAGGGATTAGCTGAGCTCGAACCTCATCTTGTTGGTATGCCGGCCTTGCTTTTTACAAAAGAAAATCCATTTGCATTGTTTAGAATTCTTAAGAAATCACGTTCAAAAGCGCCTGCTAAAAATGGTCAAATCGCTCCATTTGATTTAGTTGTTCCTGCAGGACAAACACCGTTTGCTCCTGGTCCGATCATCGGAGAGCTTGGTGCATTAGGAATAAAAACAGGCGTCGAAGCAGGAAAAGTTGTTGTTAAAGCAGATTCTACTGTTGCTCATAAAGGAGATAAAATTTCCCAAAAAGTTGCAGACGTTCTGACACGACTGGACATTAAACCGATGGAGGTTGGGTTATCACTTGTTGCTGTCCTTGAGAAAGGAGTTATCTATACATCTGAAATTTTAGATGTTGACGAAGTAGAATTCATGAATAAGTTACAGAATGCAGCACGATGGTCAATTAACTTATCCGTTAATGCAGGATATCCAACAAAACAGACTATTACACTCATGATTGGCAAAGCATACAATGATGCAAAAGGATTGGGTATGAGTCAAGCGCTTATTGACTCAGATATCATCAACGATCTCCTGGAGAAAGCCCAGAGAGAAATGCTCAGTGTGCAATCAGTTGCCAACATCGAAAATAAATAATACTTACGGAGGTATCGTACAATGGAATACATCTACGCTGCGATGCTCATCCACAAAGCCGGTGGCAAAGTGGAGGAAGCAACAGTAAAAAAAGTGTTGGAAGCGGCTCATGTCAAGGTTGAAGACGCGAGAGTAAAGGCATTAGTTGCTGCACTCGAAGGGGTCAATATTGACGAAGCTATCGAAAAAGCTGCTGTTCCAGTCGCTGTTGCTGCCGCACCTGCACACGCAGAAGGAGGAGCAAAGAAGGAAGATAAGAAAAAGGACGCAGTTGAAGAGAAGAAATCCGAGGAAGCTGCTGCTGCCGGATTAGGCGCACTTTTTGGCTGATTTTTTCCTTTTTCACAATGAAGGAGATGGGATATGCTAACAGAGGACGAAAAGAAAGAGCTATTTAGGACACTGGATGAAGAAAAAAAAGAGATTTATCGGTTGAAATCCCAACTCAATGAGTTAGATCAAGAAAAAGAGTCATGGTTCAAGAAGAAAAATGAGACAGGAAATGAGATTAAGCGTCTCATTGCTCTGATTACTTCTTCAAAAGTAAAGCGAGATGCGTTTTCTCATCGTATTA
The DNA here is from genome assembly GCA_023255615.1 of Candidatus Woesearchaeota archaeon. GTDB lineage: Archaea > Nanobdellota > Nanobdellia > Woesearchaeales > JACQSR01 > JACQSR01. The sequence continues at coordinate 14,749 of JAHFLI010000006.1, read as the reverse complement.
AAACTTCAAAAGAGGGCCGTGATAAACTCAATCAAGAAATAAAAGAAAAGATTTCTCATATTAAAGAATTAAATGTTCAACAGCAAAAGCAGCAGGTTGTGCATGAAGATCCGCGATATTTGAAGCATACTATTGATCGTCTTGAATTCTCTCTCGAAACCCAAGTCATGTCATTTGAGAAGGAAAAAGAGTTGATGAAAAAAATCAAAGATCTTAAGAAAAAACTTGGCGAGGCAAAAGCAGTCACTGAAACGAGGCAAGAATCACGTGGCCTCTCACGAACAATTGATCAACTCAAAGATGAAGCGGAACGATTGCATAACACCGTTCAAGAAACTGCAAAAGAAAGCCAGGAGATTCACGAGCAAATTATTGCATCATCTAAGAGAATCGATGAATTGCGAGTTCAAGAAAAGGACTATGCTGAGAAATTCAAAGAAAGCAAGAAAAGATTTTCTGAGATGAACGCTCAGCTGAAAGAACATATTGCTGCAGCGAATGAACTGAGCGGGAAATTCAAAGAGAATGCTGAGGAAGGCGTAGAGTTCAAGAAAAGGAAAGAAGAAGACACGTTGAAATCGATGCGCGAAGCGGTTGAAGAAAAGATCAAGAAAGGACAAAAACTTACCAATAAGGATTTATTAGTTATGCAACAGACGGATTCTATTTAGAAGTCTTTTCCATATACTGGCACGCGCCGCAATAGAGACGATCTTTATGTTGTGCTAAGAAGACTCCTGCACCGCACTTTGGACAAGATTTGTTTTTTCTCTCTATTTTATCTCCACTGATTTTATAGAGTCTATATTTTGTGCTTGTCTTGCGTTTCTTTGCTTTTTCTTTCGCCATTCTTACTCAGCCTTTTCCTCTACAGGATTCTTTGCTTCCTTTTTCTTTTCGGGAGCTTCATAATTTTTTAAAGATGTGGCATCACTATACACGAGAGCATCAACGACTGCTTTTGATGCACCGAATTCAGTGCTTATTTTGCGGATAACCGTTACATCTTCGGCAGCACTTGCAGTTTTAGCAAAATGTTTCTTGAGATCGCCGTTTGAAGGCGTTGCTCCTTGAAAGGTAACCTTTGCACGGTACTCCGTTCTCTTCAGCAATGAATTTTCTCGTTTTTGAATAATGTCAATTTTCATCGTGCTTTAATGGCATATTCTCCTTTTACAGTTATGCCAATTTTTTTTGCAATCTCGGATTTATTAGCATCAAGAATTGAAAGTCTTCCTTGCCAATTAGTGGAAAATTGAGAAGTCTTGCAATTAGGGCATTCATCGCCTTCCACAAACATTTTGCATTTTTTACAAACTTTCTTTTTCATTTCTTCTTTTTCTCTTCTTCAACTTCGAGCCAATCAAGGCGTCCAAGTGAGGGTTGTCTCATGGTCAATCCAATTTTTGGATTCATAATATCTTTATAGGAAACAGCAATAATACGAGCTCTGCATTTATCCCCTACTTTGAGGGATTTTTTTGATTCTTTTCCTGACAAGGTTTTGTCTTTACTAAAACTTACAAAGTCATCCATCGTTTGCGAAACGTGAATCATTCCTTCAATGGGACCAATCGAAATAAACGCGCCAAAATCGGCTATATCACGAATTTTTCCGAGCAACAATTCCTGTAATTCTGGCTTAAAGATAATGAGATCGAATGTGACGTCGTAGTATGATGCACCGTCTCCTGGAATAATAACGCCCTCGCCAATTTCTTCGACTTTTGAGACGTCGATAACGACCCCTAAATCTTTTGAGATTAATCCTTCATACTTCTTTTTGATCATTTTGAGGACTGCTTCCTCTACTTCTAAGTTGAAATGATCAGGAGGAACCCTGATATGATCCTTAATAGCAACCCGATAAAACATCGTAAATTCAGAGTTTCCTAACGGTTTTTAAATCTTTCCCTCTTTGATAAGGACCATATACTTCTTTTGACGAATCGTAAGAACGGGAATATGTTGTTCACGTAATCGGTCTTTTAGTCCTTTATCTTGGGTTGCTACAATGCCGGTCGATTCCTTTGCCGCATTGAGAAGCGCAGTATCAGTATCCCAATCTAGACTTTTCATTTTTTTGAGGTTTTTTGTGTTAATAATTGAGATTACTAACTTAATTGATTGCTTCATTCTTCCCGTTGATTCTTCAAAAAGAGTAGTGAGTTCTTCCTCTACTTTATTTAACAGAATCAATTCATGGGAAAAATCACACACACGATCAATTTCTGAGAAAATGTCGATATTAAATTGCGAAATAGCAAGAAGAACATTGGTATCAAGAAAGATTTTTGTTTTCATCAACAGATCTTAAAAAGCGAGCCTATATAATATTTGCTGAACAGAAAACCTTTTATAGATTATTCGGACCAGAAGAATATGAAACTCCTTAAAGAAGTATTGCAGGAAATCAAGCCGACAAAAAAAGAAGAAAAAGAAGTGCTCGGTCTGGCCAAGAAGATCATGACCACGATTAATCGGCATGGAAAAGGGGTAAAAGCTATTCTCGGTGGCTCTGGTGCAAAAGGAACAACACTAAAATCGTTTGATGCAGATATTTTTGTCAAATTTAAATATTCTATTTATGCAGAAAAAAATGACCACTTGTCAGACATGCTTGAAAAGATTTTGAAGCGAGAATTTTCTTCGGTAACCCGATTGCATGGGAGCCGAGATTATTTCCAGTTAACCATTAAAGGCTATACCTTTGAAATTGTTCCCATTCTTGATATCACCACTGTTCGCATGGCTCGGAATATCACTGATGTGAGCCCGTTACATGCGAAGTGGGTGCTCAAACACAAGAAATATCAAAATGACATGCGGTTAACCAAACAGTTTTGCAAGGCTGCTGGTGTATATGGTGCTGAATCCTATCTTCAAGGGTTTTCTGGTTATGTTTGTGAAATTTTAACCGTTCATTATAGAGGATTTCTTCCGTTGCTGAACGCTGCAGTGAAGTGGAAGGAAAAACAAGTGATTGATATTCACTACCATTACAAGGGAAAAGATGTCTTCCGAGAGATGAATCTTTCTAAACTGCAATCTCCATTAATTGTTATTGATCCTGTGCAAAAGGAACGGAATGCGGCAGCCGCATTGTCAAAAGAAAAATGTACTCTCTTTATTGATACTGCAAAAAAATTTCTTGCTCGCCCATCAAAAGAATTTTTCTTTCAACAAAAAATTCAAAACACGAAGAAAAAACCATTCGTGGTTATACTCACACCACTTGATGGAAAGCGAGATGTAGTCGGATCAAAAATAGTCAAGTGCATTGAAGAGATGACAAGAATTATTGAACAACATGAATTTACGTTGCTCTCAAAGAACTGGGAATGGGGACAGAATGATGCTCGTATTTATTTTTATTTGAAGGAAGAAAAGCTTTCTGATGAAAAACAAATTGAAGGCCCGCTCAAAGGACAAAAAGAACATGTCGAACGATTTAGGGCAAAGTATGGAAAAACAAAAATGATGGGTAATCGATTGTATGCCACGATCAAACGATTTGTGAGAGAAAGAAAAGATCTGACTCCCCTTATTAAAAAAAATCAATATGTCCATGAACGATGCAAAAAGATTGAGGTTCAGATATGAAAGCAGTGATTCTTGCTGCAGGAAAATCAACGAGGACCATTCCATTAACCTTAAACAAACCAAAACCACTTCTGAATGTCGACGGAAAAACGTTAGTAGAACATAATCTCGATCAATTATGTGGACTCGTTGATGAGGTTATTGTTATTGTTGGCTACAAAAAAGAGTTAATTCAAAATAAAATTGGAGCAAAATATAAAAGAATAAGAATAACATATATTTTTCAGAAAGAACAGAACGGTACCGGTCATGCTCTCCTTTTAGCAAAAAAGTTTCTTCAGGATCGTTTTATTGTGTTGATGGGTGATGATCTCTATTCAAAACGAGATATGAAGAAATGTTTGAACTATCCATTCTCGGTTTTAGCACAAAAAGTAAAAGATCCATCGAGATTTGGGGTATTTCGTGTACAATCTGGATTCCTTCATGATGTTGTTGAAAAACCAAAGAAATTTGTTTCGAACCTTGCAAATTGTGCATGTTACATTTTGGATGATTCTTTTTTCGTATATTTAGAACGTGTGCAAAAAAGCGACCGTGGTGAGATTGAACTCACCGCTGCCCTTTCTGCTTTTTCAAAAGACCATAATGTGAAATGTGTTGTTGGAACGGGTTGGCACCCTATTGCTTATCCGTGGGATTTATTTTCTATTGTTAAGAAAAGAATGGGAAAGAATTGTACCATTAATGGAAAGGTCATCAACTCGATCGTTATGGATAACTCCATTATTGAAAAAGGGTCGATTGTGACAGACTCTATTATCGGTGAGAATGTTTATTTTTCAGGCATTATCCATAGTGGAGAAACAACAATGATCGTTAACGATAAAAAGATTAGGTTAAGGATTGGAGCCATGATTGGAGATAATGTTGTTGCAAAGAAGGTTGTTATTTCACCTGGAGTTCGTGTTGCTCCGGGAAAAAGAATCGAAGGCGTTATCAAAAAAGATATATTGACATGAAAAAAAAACAAATAATGATTATCGGAATAAGTATAGCTGCCCTTGTTCTATCTTTCTTTTTTGACCATTTCCTTACCAGAGCCATTGAAGATGTTCAAAATCCGCTTATTTATTTTCTTTTTGATGTTGGTGGGCATGTGATAACAATTCTTCTTGTTCTTTTTATTGTTCCGCTCTACCTCACAAAAAAGAAAAAAGCAGTTCCTCTTTTTGTGGTGATTTTAATAACGTCACTTGTTGTTGGAATGATTCTGAAAGAAGTCATTGGACGGGATCGACCATTTGATATCATGTTTATTCCTTTTCTGCACATTGTTGATTATTCATTTCCAAGTCTTCATACTTTGATTTCGTTTTCGTTGGCAACTGTTGCGGCGCGATTCGTTCCCCGATATCAAGCGTATTGGTATGGATATGCACTATTCGTCGGTGTGAGCAGAGTATATCTCGAAGCTCATTATTTGAGTGATGTCATTGCGGGGGCATTGATTGGGTATCTTATTGCAGATGCGGTGATTGCGCTATGGCGAAATTAATGATGTTTGAATTCCGGCGCCAGCTCTTCCATTTATTTTTTGGTCTTACTTTGATTTTATTGATTCAGTTTAACATCATCGGAGTACGAGAACTATGGATTCTGTTTTTGATTGGTGTGGTGTTGTCTATTATCTGTAAGCAGTATAAACTTCCTCTTATTTCAAGATTGCTTGATTTTTTTGAACGCCATCAGATCAAGAGAAAATTTCCGGGGCAGGGACCAATATTTTATGTCCTTGGCGCATTTTTATCATTGGTATTATTTGAGGAGCGTATTGCATTGGCTTCCATCATGATTCTTGCTGTTGGTGATTCAGTTTCCCATCTCGCCGGACGATTTTATGGAAAAATTTCTCATCCACTTAATAGTCATAAATTTTTAGAAGGTGCTATTTTTGGTTTTTGTTTTGGAACGATTGCTGCCTGGATTTTTGTTCCGTTCTTGGATGCACTCGTCGGGAGTTTTGTGGCGATGACCCTTGAAGGCATTGATGTTAAATTCGGCATGACTCAGATTGATGATAATTTGCTGATTCCTGTTTCTGCGGGCCTTGCCATTTTCTTGGTCCATCTTCTTGTTACCACTATATAGAAACGAAAGATTTATAAAGATCTTATTCACCCATATTCTTAAATTAAAATGGCTGATAACCCAAATAATCATCGCGTAGCAGATTTTAGAATCCCCTTTGAGATAGATCCAGAAGTAGCCTCACCTGTTGGCGGTCAAGTGACTCTTGATGGAAAGATTTTAGCTGATAGAGTTCTTCCAGCAAAATTCGCTGAAGAGTTAGGAATTCAAGTTTCTTTAGAACCGGGCATAGATTCTCCAACAATAATTGGCTATCTTTCTCGCGTGTTATCTATCGTTGATGATTCTCACCTTATTGCCGGATCTGATTATGTCCCCTTGCAACAACAATTAATTGATGATATTCAACAATTACTTGCTGGAAGAATCGATTCATTCGACGTTTCTCCCCCGAGAAGTCAGGATTATAGAGTAAATGGCCAACCAGTTCATATTCACTTTTTTGGAGAAAGATATAGTACCATTGGGATATTAACAATTAAGGATGAGACGTTTTTGAATGAAAAGAAAAGAGCGGCTGAGAAAGAAAAAGAAATAGCTGAAGAGAGAGCGAGAACTCTTGAGGCGCTCGCTGCTGAAGGTGAAGCAACAGCGGTTGCTTTGCACGATTTAAGAAATGGACTTTCTGTTTTGCGATTGCAAGCCTGTGATGTTAAAGGAAGTTTGAAGGAACCTGGTGCATCTCCAGATGATAGATCAACTCTTTTAGTTATGTTAGCTGCAGGACTCGAAAAACAAATTGATGTTCTCGCCGCTCAAGCAAGTTCTCCGCTTGATTTTTTAAGGATCGAGAGGTACGAATTGCAACCCATTCAGGCGATCTATTTTCTAGCTGAAGCTGCGGCGCGACTTCAAATGAGTTATAGTGGATCAAGTGGAGAAATTCTCGTTGTCCATTATAATCCTAACATGGATCATAAATTTTCTGTTGGAATTCATCGAACATCTTGGTTCGATAAAATTTTGCCAAATTTAGGAAAAAATGCTATTGAAGCTGGAGCAACCGAAATAAGATTGGATTATGAATTGGATGGTGAGTATCTTAGAATCAGATTTTCTGATAATGGTACAGTTCCAATTCCTACCGATGTTGAAATGAGGCTTTTCGAGCCACGGGTAACTGGAAAAGATCATGGAACTGGTTGGGGATTGCCAACTGTAAAAAAACACATTGATCTTCACGGTGGATCGATTAGAGGATATAAAAATGAAACCCTTACATCTGATCAACCAGGATACACGTTTGAAATATCACTACCTATCTTCAAAAATTAGAAGCTCTCACGAAGTCCAAACCTTTATAACTCAAAATGAATTATGGTTTAGTCTTTATGCTTTTCGACGAACTTAAACAAAAATTGTTAGGTGAGAAAGATCCGTTTATTGATATTCTTGGGCAAGAAAAAGTAAAAATGCAGTTGAAATCTGCTCTTCTTGCGCAGCGACATGTCATTCTCGTTGGACCTCCAGGAGTTGGAAAAACAACATTAGCGAAAAATATTGCAAAGATTCTTGGTCCTATTGAGATCCACGAAGGATTTGGAAAAGAGAAAAAAACAAAAAAAGTTGAAGGCGTCCAGCGTTTTATTCGTGTGCAGGGAAGTCCTGATTTAACGGTTGAAGATTTATTGGGGGATATTGATCCAATAAAAGCATTGCAATTTGGTCCTCTCTCGCTTGAAGCGTTTACTCCGGGAAAAATATTCAAAGCAGATAACGGCATTTTGTTTCTTGATGAAATTAATCGATGTCCTGAAAAATTGCAAAACGCATTATTACAAGTTCTGGAGGAAGGAAAAGCAACGATTGGTAGTTATGATGTTGATTTTCCTGTTAATCTTATTTTCATTGCAACCATGAATCCAGAAGATACTTCAACAGAAAAACTTTCTGATGTTCTTCTTGATCGTTTTGATATGATTCCGGTGAGTTACCCGGAAACGCAGGAAATAGAAGAACGTATTGTTGTCGAGAAAGGAGAGAAATTTGACATTCGATTTCCTGAAAAGACTTTGCACGAGATGATTGCATTTGTCCGTCTTTTGCGCACCCATGATAAAGTGGAGAAAAAACCAGGTGTGCGAGCATCATTAGGATTGTATGAACGGGCACAGACAAATGCCGTCTTGAAGAAAAAAACAATGGTTGATCTTTCAGATATTCAGGAAGCTCTTCTTTCTGTGCTTGCGCATCGCATTCGATTGAAACCAAGTGTGAAATATATACAAACGCCCGAAGATTTTCTTTCAAAAGAATTTAAAGAATTTTCTCAGCACTATACCGATACATCACCAGTAAAGGGTGATGGTCGGTGACGCATCGGGCACTTTTCAAGAAGAAATAGACGAACTTTCTGGATCTTTATCCTCCCAGCAAGAAGAAGACAAATTGATGCATAGTGTTTTAGAGAGCGACAAAAAATCAATTGACGATGGAAAACTTGTTGCGGATGCCATTAATCGTGGCGTTGGTGCATTTAATCCCGATATCATGTATGAGCAGCTTGTTCAAAATTATTCTCTCGCCCAAAATCTTTTCGGAGAAACAATTCTTCGATTATTGTCTGGCTATGATCCCAACTACATCAAAAGAAACATCAAGATTCCAGAATTTCAAAAAGAATTGCGGGAACGTATTGCGCGAAACGTAGAAGAGTTGAAGGAAAAGAATATTATTGATAACGATGGATTTATCACTGACACAGGAGTTAAGCTTGCGTCACTTGTTCTTTTTGCTCAGGAGCTCGATAAGATGGTTTCAATGGGCGTTGTTGGAGAGAAACTCAAAAAAGATTTGTATGGAGACCGTGATCAAATAAAAAAATATGTGAAAGGGGATCGCTACAAAGATATTGCACTCAAGAGCTCGGTGAAAGTTGCATTACGAAGAGGAAAATCCTCGCTCCAAAAAGATGAGTTACGAACCTTTGAAAGAAAAAGTAAAGGCCAAATTTCTCTTATCTATGCTCTTGATGCATCAGGAAGCATGAAGGGGAAAAAACTTGAGAGCTGTAAAAAAGCGGGGATCGCTTTATCCTATAAGGCCATTGAATCAAAGGACAAGGTAGGCTTGTTGGTTTTTGGAGATGATATTAAAGAACAACTCGAACCATCCTATGATTTTTCAACGCTGTTGGAAAAAATAACACGAATACGAGCAGCGAAAGAAACGAATATTGCGCTTACGATAAGGAAATCACTCGAATTGTTTCCACGAACAAGTCAAACGAAGCATCTTATTCTTCTTACTGATGCCATGCCTACCGTTGGTAAATCTCCCATTAAAGATACTCTTGAAGCAGCGAGTCTTGCCCGAGATCAGGGAATTACTATTTCCGTTGTCGGTATTGATTTGAAGAAAGAAGGAAAGGAACTCGCACAGAAACTAGTGGAAATTAGTGAAGGAAAACTCTATTTGGTTAAAGATCTTGAAGAAATTGATAAAATTGTCCTTGAAGATTATTCGCACATTGTGTAAACAAAAGTCTTAAAAATAAAATAAATACTTTTCCTTCTATGAATATATTGGCTTTCACCGATGTCCACGGATCTGAAAAATCACTGAGATCTATAGAAAAGCTTGCTCCTAAAGTAGATTTCTGTGTGTGCTCGGGAGATATTTCTATGTTTGAAACGAATTTGGAAGGTCTGATTAGACGATTGAATAAATTAAAGAAAATGACCTACATTATTCCCGGTAATCACGAGGATGAGATGACTTTAGAATATGTGTGCAAAAAATACCCTTTTGTTCAGAATATTCATCGCAAACTCATTGTTCATGAGGGTATTGTTTTGATGGGATATGCGACATCGGGATTTTCCTTAACAGACCACTCCTTTGAGCGATTTTATCAAAAAAAGAGAGAGCAATGGAAAAAATATAATGGAAAGATGAGGATCCTTTTGAGCCATGCTCCCCCCTTCAAAACCAAGTTGGACAAACTAGGAAAAAGTTTTGTTGGAAATAATTCAGTGACTCGATTTATTCGCTCCTTTCATCCAGATATGGTTTTTTGCGGCCACATTCATGAAAACTTTGAGAAAAAAGATCGTATTAATCAGACTCAGATTATTAATCCAGGTAATAAGGGCATGATCATCACGCTATGATCACCTATAAGGAAGAACGAAAGATATTTATAAAATTCCGGAAATTTATGGAGCATGAACGGCCTAAAAGAGGATTTAAGTAAACTCAAAGGGAATCTCGTCTTTAACACTTGGAAATATACTCATAAGGATTCTATCTTCTCTTACGCATTTAACACCGTGGAAGATGAACGGTTTGGAAACTGGCAATTCGGATTTTACGATAAAGACTCAAATAAAGTAACTTCGTTTATCGTTGAACATGAGACTATCAATATGATTGGTGAAGATGACGTGTTTAAAGAGGAGCATCATGATGTTCTTGAAGTCAACGTTGATGCCGTCCGAATGCCTATATTGGAATTGTTTGATCATACGATTGAGTTTGTTTCACGAAAGTATCCGAGCGATGTGGTTGGAAAAATTGTTTTAGTTCTTCAGCATATCCCTAAATACGGTAATATCTGGAATATTACGTTATTCACCAAGTCTCTTAATACGATTAATTTGAAAGTTGATCCTTCAACGGGCAAAGTAAAATCGCACAATTTAGTTTCTATGTTTGAATTTAGGAAGTCATAGTTTTTTACTGTCGAGAAATGAAAATGACGTTTTTAGATTAGTTTAAATATAAGTTGTGTTTTACAAGTAAGGTGGTGGTTACTGTTCAATTGTGTAAAATTACTGACGTGAAAACGCCGTCATATGCGCACGAAGGAGATGCCGGACTTGATCTTTTTGCAGCGGAGGAGTGCGTATTGAAACCGCTTGAACGAAAACTGGTTTCAACGGGAATAAAAATTGCAGTTCCCAAAGGATATGAAGCCCAGATTCGACCCAGGAGTGGCCTTGCGTTGAATCACGGGGTTAGCATTGTCAACACGCCAGGGACCATTGACGCCGGATATCGGGGCGTTATTGGTATTATCGCGATTAATCTCGGTCAACAAGATTTTAAAGTTGAGAAAAATATGAAGATTGCGCAAATGATTATCAATAAAGTTGAACAGGTAGCGATTGAAGAAGTTCAAGAATTAGATAGTACTTCCCGCGGTGCGGGAGGTTTCGGATCAACGGGATTATAGTACTTTAAAAAAAGAGGTGATGGTGTATTTCAACGGTTAGTTATAAGGCTATAAAAAAGAATACAACACTAGAGAGTTTCCTCGAGGAGGAAAAAGAGGTGCGTGGGCGTGAAAAAAGAAAAACAACTGAATCTTAATAGGACTCAATGTGCAGCTAAGTTTTTAAAGGAATATTCTTCAGAAGACATGTTTCAGGCATCTCTGGAGTTTAATACCATTCCCCCTGCAGGGTAAAGTTTATATCTTCTTTTACATTTCTTTTTTGAAATGAAGCAAAAAAAAGCAGAGTTCGGAACGGGCTTGGTTGTTCTCATTGTCTTGATCGTCATTGGAATTTTTTATGCATACTCCGTTATTTCCAGGCAGTGCAATTCAGATGGTGATTGTGGGAATGGTAACTATTGTGGAAGTGATTTTTCTTGTCATCAGTTTCCGAATGCTGTCGAGCTCTCTCCTCCAAATTATATTATCCCTTCATTGATAATCGGCATTTCTCTTATCATCTGTACTGCGATCATCAAAGGGTGGTTTACGACTCCGGTAAAAAAAGATGACCATCATGATGATGGCCACCATTAACGCAAAGCTTTATATGAGACTTTCTCTTCCTACGGTGGTGGGATGGATTCATTTAAGAAACGATTTCGAAAAGCGTCACGACAAATTCTTCACGATCATTCTATCAAATCAGTCCGTATTGCGTATAATGGAAAGCGATTAAATGCAGAATGTGATTGGTATAAGATCAGAAATCCCATTCGAACGTTATTTACGGCTGCGGTGTTTACCCTTTTGCGTTATACTCCTCCGGCAAATATTAAAAATTCTATTTATCGGTTGTTTGGCGCTAATATCGGAAAAGATGTTGCCATTGCATACAACTGTTTTCTTGATCCCTTGCATCCTGAGTTGATTGAAATTGGTGATGGTACGTTGGTCGGAAGCGATTGCGAATTAGGCACTCATGAGATTGTCAATCATTATTGGACGCTTGGACGATGCAAAATCGGAAAGAATTGTATGATTGGTGCGTTTTCTGTTGTGGGTGCGGGTATGACAATTGGTGATAATGTCATTTTAGGATTACGATCATTTGTGAATAAGGATATTCCGAGCAATCAATTCTGGGCAGGAACGCCAGCAAAATTAATTAAAGAAATTGGAGTCAATGACCTTCGCCTCAAAGAAGATATTGAAATTAATCGGTATGAGAAATGATACCGAAAAAGATAGAATATCATCTTCAGAGTAAGAAGAGGTGGCTTATTCAACAAGGAGGCGGCTGTTTGGTGACTGCAACTCTTCCACTCTACGGATTCAGAGATCGTCTTGATACGTATGCAAAAGGATATGGGGTTGATGTTCAATTCACATTGTCTGAACCTGAAACGGATACGGTTTTTTTGATTTTTGATGAAGACGAGTTTATTCGACGGGGTAAAAAGTTAGAACAAGATACAAAAAAAGTTCAGTCACTGATTCGCCAATGGAAGGAAAAAGCACGAAAATTCTATGAATTTGTAAAGTCGCTTGACGAGCGCCATCCGACTTTCTTGCAACAATATCCTTTATTTTACGAACTTTATCTTGATGAGTATACTCTGCCTCTCGCTGCTGAGTATTACACCGTATGGAGCGACCATATTATGAAGAGTATTTCATCAAAATATCCTGGCCGTAATAAAGAAATCCAAACGCTGATTCTTCCAGACAATATTACTTTTTCCATGGAAAATGAATTGGGTTTATTAAAAATTGCCTCATCGCATTTTAACGAGATCAAAAAAGTGAAAAAATATTCGCAATGTTCTACCGCTCTAAAGAAAAGACTAACGGAACATCAGAAGCAATATTTTTGGATATCCAATGGGTACAAAAATTTCGTGGTACTTCCCCCAGAGTTCTTTCTTAATCAACTAAATGAAATGACTATCACAAAAGAGAAAATCAAAGCACGATTATTTTTTTTGAATAACTATAGTAGGGAAATATCCTTGCTCAAGAACGAAGCAAAAAAAATATTTTCAAAAAAGGATCATCGGAGAATGGAATCAATCGGAATTATTTCATGGTGGCATGATCAACGAAAAAGAGCAAATCTTGTCGGACTTCATTATCAAAATTTGTTTATCATTGCAGCATCAAAACATCATCGTGTTCACTATGACGATCTTCTTCTCTTTACTCCTCCTGAATTCCTTAATCTTGTGAATGGCAAGCAAGTACATATTGACGAAATTCGAAAAAGGAGAAAAGGATTAGCGTGGTGCCTCATAAAAGAGTCATCTGACTGGGTTGGAGTAGAAAAAGAATTTGACTATTGTAAAAAAATTCTTTTCAAGTCAACAAATAGTGCCTCTCTTGAAGTAACTGGGCTTGGAGCATCTCCGGGAACTGCCCGTGGAAAAGCAAAGATCGTTCTTAATCCTCACAAAACCGACTTTAAAAAAGGAGAAATTCTTGTTGCATTTATGACTCGACCAGAATATATTCATTTAATGAAAAAGGCGGCAGCGTTTGTGACTGACGAAGGTGGTGTCACGAGCCACGCTGCAGTCATCGGGAGAGAACTCAAAAAGCCGGTCGTTGTGGGATGCAGGTTTGCAACGAGAACATTTAAAGATGGAGATATTATCGAAGTCGACGCAAATAAAGGCATTGTCAGAAAAATATGAGTCCGGATTATTTTTGTTGGGATCGGCCAGGAAAAGTAAATTACATTTGCTACTTTGGTGAGAAAACGTTCTCCTCGCATGAGATGTATTTTGGATATCCGTGGCCTGATCTCTATGTGTTCTTCTTCAATAGACGAGTTAACGCAATATGGAATGTCGATGAACACCAAGAAACAGGAAAAAGAGTTATCTTGCAATTTCTAGATAAGGGATTTTTTCAGAAAAAGAAAAAGGAATATCAAAAAGTAAATGAGAAATTTGAAAAGGCTTGGAAAAAAACAAGTCATTTGTCCTCTTTCTCGAATAAAAAGTTTATTCAATCATATCAGGAATTTGCAGACTCTTATTACGATTGGTGGGGATTCACATTAGTGGCTGAAACATTTTCACAAGGATCGGAAAAATTAGGACGGGAAATTCTTGGAAGGAATTTTGATCGTTATTTCCATCCATTAGTGATGCCGAGAAGTATTGCATGGTCATCGCAAGAGGAAATGAGTCGATTACATCTTCTCGACATGATTCAAAGTAATCCACGCCTCAAAACATTAATTGCACATCAAGAACGACCCGACGTATCTCCATTTCAATCATTTTATCGGGCGTTGAAGGCTCATACCAAAAAGTTTTTTTGGGTCAAGAATGATTATGTCACTACCATTGCTCTTGATGAAAGATATTTTCTTTCTGAACTGAGGAAAATGGTTGATGAAGGAATTGTTGCAAAAAAGGAGCTCCAGAATATTCAGGCAAGGTCAAAAAAGTTTCAAGAAGAGAAAAAAAGGATATTACAAGAATTAAAACTCACTCAAAAGGAGAAAAATATCTTCAGGCTTATTGAATGGTTTGTTTTTTTTCAAGATGATCGCAAAATGATGAATCAGAAAGGGAACTATTATGCATCGTTATTTTGTACGGAATGTGCACGTAGGTGTAAAGTGCCCTTAGATATCATCGAAGGATGTTTACCAACGGAGATTTCAGTTTTTCTTGATGGTCAAGGTGATATTTCTTTCATAAAAAAGCGAAACACTGATTTTTTATATTTCTGGTCAAAAAAAAGCAATAAAATCATCACCGGTAAAGAATCAACACGGATGCGAAATGAAATGTTAGGTATTTCTGAGCACGCAACTTCAATTACCGGGCTTCCCGCACAAAAGGGAAAAGTGCACGGAAAGGTTCGCCTGATATTAGATCCACT
>JAHFLI010000064.1 GCA_023255615.1 Candidatus Woesearchaeota archaeon | reverse complement strand
TTGGTGAAACAATCTGAATCCTGGCAGTCGATGTAGCCGTCGCAATTGTTATCAATTCCATCAGAGCAGTATTCCACTTTTCCTGGATAGATGTTCGGGTTATTGTCATTACAATCTCCTTGGCAAACAGTCCAACCATCATGGTCATTGTCTGGGCATGGGTTGCAGACTGGATTCGTGAAACAGTCCGAATCCTGACAATCAATATAACCATCACAATTATTGTCTATTCCATCGGAACAATACTCTTGTTTTCCTGGATAGACATTTGGATTGTTGTCGTTACAATCCCCATTGCACGTTGTCCATCCATCGTGGTCCGTATCAAAACCTTCATCTATTTGTCCATTGCAATTATTGTCTCTTCCATCGCACACTTCAGGAGGCGCCGGTGGACAAGTATCACAGGTTTGATACATCGAACAGTCACTATAATCCTTACAGGTATGTTTCAAGTATTCATCAATATATCCATCGCAATCGTTATCATTTCCGTCGCACAATGTTTCATTGATTTGATACGGATCATCTTCATGAGGGTCATTCCCACAGCAGTTAAGATTTCCTCCATGTCCAGTCCAGACAAATCCGCTCGTTGTACAGACGGGCTGACAATTTTCATTATTGAACCCATTATCATTTACACTATTACAATCATTATCTTTTCCATCGCAGATCTCCGGGGCTGGTCCTATCGCATTACAATTTTGGTATGAACCCCATTGACAAGTTGACTGGCATGTTCTTGTTTCATTTCCAGCCTGACATTCACCAACATCTGTTCCGCATGTTCGTTGTTGTTGCTGGCCTGGTGAACATGGTCCTTGATTCATGCATGTTCCATACGGTCCCCATTCTCCATTGCTTTGACATGTTCTTGACTGACTTCCACAATTTCCACACGGCTGGGTTTGCACTTGTCCTGGTGTACAAGTCGTAGTTGTCACATTGACATCATGCCCACAATTAGGTGGCAAGAACCAAAACTCATACTCCTTGAGCATTCTCCATTCATCATGGTAAATTCCCGGAGTCGTTGGTGCAACAATGTCAAAACCAAAAGTGTACGATTGCCCATGAACAACACTTGCATTCACATCAATCAACGCTCTTCCTAAACCCCAGACTAAATTATCTTGGGGATTTTGTGATCCTAATTTATAATTTTCATTTCTCGTCCATGGAGCTGAACCATCATTTCTCACGGTCACGATCACGTGCTGAGTCTGCCCAGCTGCAATTGAATAGGGAATCGTATCACCCAAACAAGTGGCACATACCTCGTCAGTTTTTCCATTACAATTATCATCAAGATCATTACATGTTTCCGATCGAGGATGATTAACAGGATTGCAAATTCCATAAGGATTCCACTGACACGTTGATTGACAGATTCGTGACTGATTACCATTGCTGCAAATTCCTGGCAATCCAGTATTACACGATTGTGTCTGCGTTTGTCCGGGACTACATGGTCCTTGTCCAAGACAATCTCCATACGAACCCCATTGACAAGTTGACTGGCATGTTCTTGTTTTTGTTCCACAATTGCCGCAAGATTTCTGATCAGTCGATCCAGGGCTGCATGGACCCTGATTCATACAATCTCCATAATTTCCCCACGTTCCATCAGATTGACAAACTCTCATCTGTGAACCGCAATTGCCACATCCTCGCAACTCAATTTGACCTGGCGTACAAACCCCTTGAACAACGACATCGCGCCCACATTTTTCTCCGAACCACGCAACATGCTCTTGTAACATTTTCCAGAAATTATGATATGTTCCTGGAGTTGTTGGTGCAACAATATCAAATGTAAACGTATATTGTTGTCCAGTATAAACGGAAGCACTTGGTGAAAGTTCAACACGATTCAAACCCCAGACAAGATTATCTTGGGGACTTTGTGATCCTAATTTGTAATTCGCACTTTTGGTCCAGGTCGTGGTTCCATCATTTTTTATGGTGACTGAAACGGTTGCATGCTGTCCAAGAGTCATCGTTGCAGGAATAGTATTACTGACGCACTCTGCATCATCTTCGACGCATAGATCTCCTGAACAGGGGATAGAGCGTGCCATCACAAAATCAATATCTGCACCATAGTATTTTGCGCTTCCCTGATCGCTTCCATCACATCGAGGGAGATCTCCTCTAGCAGTAAATTTCACGTATCGATATTTCTGATTCAAATTTTTTCCGGGAATGCTTAACACTGAACCGTCACACACTCCTCCTAAATCCAGCCATTGACTTCCATCCGTAGAAACAGCAACGCTATACGGTTCTCCCGCACCGCCTTCTTCAACGTAAAAATCCCAATCATCGTGAGCATTAACAATTTCTTGATTTGCTCCCATATCAAGAACAAGAATTCCATTTCCATCGTGACAGTAGGGTTGGTCTGTTTCCTGCCGATTACATCCTGTCTTTCCATGGGCATCGGCAACGTTATCACAATCTGCACCGACAGCAGCAGCATCATTATCAATAAACGGACCACCTAACGCACCGTCACACCAAGTGGTGTCATCATGATACGCAACAGAATCAGCAAAACATTCAGGAACTGCATTCCCTTGATCACCCGGATTAGTGCCGCAATCATAAACGGAAGTTGCAAAACTAGAGACAGAGAAAATAACGGTTAACAAAATCATACAGCAAACTATACTAGCAACTCTTGTTACATTCATAATACACACCCCTTGACGAATCTTGTTTGGTAAAACTCTTTTGTATAAATAATTTTATTTGCACTCTCGGGTACTCAATCACTACTTTGAAATAAGAAACATAAAAAAAGAAAACACGAAAAAATAATTCTTACTCTCTAGATTCCACAATATTTTTAAATGGTTCTGTGTTTTCTTGATCTATGGAAGGAACAATTGCCAGTTTTAGACGAAATAAACGAGTAGTGAGTCATAATCAGATGATTCTATTGGTAAAAGGAGTAGCGTCGAAAGAGAAAGCCAAGGATCTGATTGGAAAGAAGGTAACGTGGGAAAGTCCTGCGAAAAAACAAATTATTGGAAAGATTTCTCTGCCGCATGGCAATAAAGGAGCCGTCCGTGTAATATTTGAGACCGGAATGCCTGGACAAAGTTTAGGTTCTAAAGTAAAGATAGAATGAATTCTAAAAAACAGTTTATATGATAATGGTGCAGACTATTCTTTCTTATGCGCTCAAAAATTAAACAAACGGAAGGATTGTTAGCGTGTTACGCTTACTATTGTGTTGCTTACCGGGTTATTGGTGAGCGAACCTACAAAATAAAAACAGTATATATTCGGTGATACTATGAAAAGAACGAAATGCGAAGAGTGTGGCGGAAAAATCGAGAAAAAATCAGTAGAAGTGGAAGTCTTTGGAGTATCTCTCGGAAAATTTCCCGCTGAAGTGTGTTCCAAATGTGACGAAGAAGTATTTGACGAAAAAAGATGTGGACGAGTTTAGCCAAAGGATTAAAGCTTCCGCCACAAAAAGGTTTCTTGCATGAATATTGTTATTGACGCAAATATCTTATTTTCTGCCCTTATTAAAGATTCTTTGACAAGAGAACTCATATTCTATTATGATGGCGTTTTTTACTATATTTCCACGAGAGTACTCAACAAGGCCGGATGTTCCATAAAATGAACACGTGTTCTTTATATAGAACACAACATAATAGGAAAAATATATATAGAACACCTGTTTTGCAGGGAGTATGCTCGAAAAATATGCACCATATAACATAATCCAAAAAATAATCGCCGAAGACTCCCCATTTACTATTCGGGAAATTGCAAGAAAAGCAGAAGTAGGAACAGGAACAGCAAAGCAATGGTGTGATTTCTTAATTCACGAAGGGATACTGCAAAAAAAGATAATCGGAAAACGGAATGTTCTTCTTGAAAAGAATCTTGAAGATATTCGTTTACGATATATAAAAATTCTCTTCTCGCTCGATACAGTACAAAAATCAGGTCTTGTTAATGAAATAAGGAGAGTATGCCCACTCATTCTCTCGATTATTTTGTACGGATCCGTTGCTCGAGGAGAAGATGATTCGAAAAGTGATATTGATATCCTCATTATTAGCCGAAAACCGGTTCATAAAGAATTATTACGGCTAAAAGCACAAGAAAAGTTGGAAAAGGAAGTAACATTCACTGCATGTTCAATGCAGGAATGGAGAGAAAAAGCAAAAAAGGACAAAGTATTTTACGATCAAATTATTCTGGAGGGTATTGCGCTCTTTGGAGATAAAGTGATGGTCTCATGAACATCGATGATTGTCTCGCACAAGGATTATTGAAAAAGATAAAACCTGATCGTGAAAAGGCGTTACGATCCCTCGAAGTGGCAGAAAGCAAAGCCAAAAAAGCATACACTCTCCTTCGATTAGATATTTTTGATATGAGTCTTGTCAATTCATACTCGTCCATGTTTCATTCAGCACGAGCACTCCTCTTTAATGATGGGTTTAAAGAAAGAAGTCATTTTGCTCTCTATGTCTACATCAAGGAAAAATATAAGACAAAAATTGAACCACGGTTCCTTAATGAACTGAATGTGTTGCGACTGGAACGACACGGAATATTCTATGAACTTGAGACAGAAGAAAAATCAAAACCTGAAGCAGAAAATGCACTACGAGTCGCTCAAGAATTTCGCACAGTAATGTCAAAACTCCTCCATGAACTAAGGTAACTTAACCGGAATAATTCCTTTGTAGCTTAATGTATCTGACAAACTAGAGGGTATGGTGTACTAAAAAAGAAAAGGTATATATAGGTGACCACACATATTTATGTGTAGGTGATACCATGGGAAATATAACATTATCAGTACCCGAAGAAGTACACAAAGAAATGAAGCATTTTTCGGAAGTCAAATGGAGTGAGGTGGCAAGAAAAGCGATAGTAGAGAAACTGGAAACTCTCAAACTTGCAGAAACTCTTGCTCAGAAAAGCAAGCTGACGAAAAAAGATGTGGACGAGTTTAGCCAAAGGATTAAAGCTTCCGCCACAAAAAGGTTTCTTGCATGAATATTGTTATTGACGCAAATATCTTATTTTCTGCCCTTATTAAAGATTCGATAACGAGAAAACTTATCCTCGAATATGACACTTTTTTCTTATTTCCGTCGTATATATTTACCGAAATGAAGCATCATCGATCGGAGTTGCTGGAAAAGTCAAAATTATCTGAAGAGGATTTCGATACCATATTACGATTATTATTGACAAAAGTCGTCATAGTTCCGCGTCAAGTCCTTCTTCCGTATCGAGAAGACGCATTTGAAATAGTAAGGAACATTGATCCGAATGATGTTTTGTTTATTGCCTGTGCATTAGTGTATCACCCGGCAATTATCTGGTCTGATGATAAGAACTTGAAGAAACAATCAAAAGTTCGCGTAATTAACACAAAAGAAATGATTCAGCTAAGGTAACTTAACCGGAATAATTCCTTTGTAGCTTAAGTAGACGAATAACGCACCGATAATAAATCCTATTAATAATCCCTTGACTAAATCAGCCGGACTGGTTATGAAGCCTTTCTTATCCATGAACATCACCTTCTTTTTGAAATATACTCATTCTCACTCAAGGAGTATATAAAATTTGCTTTTTTGCAAAAGTGTAGTTACGTTTGGTGAAAATCACTCCAAAAGCCACTTCCAAACAGGTTTTATAGTTATGTTCCCTATTGTCTGTTCATTCTCCATCGTGAGAATGATTCCTTCTTTTAGCTTATAGGTTATCATTGCGTGCTGCAACCCTTCAATTTCTCTTTTTTTTGTCATCGGATTGCTCATGTCGAAGCACACCTGAATTGCCTGAGTTATCTTTACATTTTCTTTTACCACAAAGTCACATTCCTTTTTATCAAGATGGTAGTATATTTCCTTATTGTTTCTTAACAAGTGCAGGAATACTACGTTCTCTAATCTTTTCCCCCTATTTTCAGTAAAATTAAACGAGATGGTTTTCAGGAAGCTATTATCCGCAGCATAGGGTTTTGATGACGACACTTTCTGCTTTGCGAGAGAATAATCAAATCTTCCGATAGTATACAGCAAAAAGACATTCCTGAAATAATCGATATAGTTCTTTATCGTACTTAAACTCTTTATTCCGGTAATTTGTTTAAGAGTTGAATAGGAATACGATTTTCCGATATTCGAGAAGAGATAGAGAAGTAGGTCTTTTATTTCCTTGATCTGTTTTATTTGATACCGGTTAAGGATATCTTTGTTGAGAATATCCTCAAAGTATTGCATCGAAAGCTGCACGTCATCATTTCGTATCACTAAGGGAAACCCACCGATATCAAAATAATTCTGAAAATGTCGGAAGAGTATGCTTTTGTCCGTTGACGTCATTTTTTTTGAAATGTCAACATGATTCATTCTCAAATATTCCTTAAAGGAGAACGGAAAAAGTGTAATGACTTTGTTTCTTCCAGTGAGATAAGTCGATATTTCAGAACTTAACAAATGTGAATTCGAGCCCGTTATGAACACTTTACTATCCTGCGCATGAAGATTATTGACCCACCGCTCCCAATGCTCTACATTTTGGATCTCATCGAAGAAATACGTTATTTTTCCGTTGCCAAAAAGTTCTATGGCAATGCCCTGAACATCCTCAAAATTATTGGTGTTAAAGTCAATGAGTCTCACATCATCAAAGTTAAGGTAGATCTTGTTGCCATCAATCGGTATTGATAATAGTTTGAGGAGAGAACTTTTTCCACAACGTCGAATACCTGATATGATAATGAGTTCATTTCCTTTCGTCGGCACACTGATATCTCTGTCTATCAAATTCTCTGTTCTGTTGAATAGCTCCTGCTGATCGATGATGACCTGTCTGAGTTTGTTTTTATCCATCTGGATGATGAGGATGACTTCTATTTATATACCTTTCGTTACTATTCAATAAGTATTTATAAATATATATCAAATTAGAGAGATGAATTTCTCGTAAGGAAAAGTTTATATAAAATCATTCTGAGAAAGAAGGAATGATCAAAAAGAGCGGAATAGTGAGAATATCTCTATTTTCA
>JAHFLI010000063.1 GCA_023255615.1 Candidatus Woesearchaeota archaeon | reverse complement strand
GAAAATCTGAGATCACTAAACGTTAAGGTAGCCATAAGAGGGGAGAGAAAACCCAGGTTAAAAAGATTACGACCTTTTGCGGGTAACAACGAAAGAAACGATTGCAATAATCGCAACTAACGTGACCGGAGCAAGGAAAAAAACGCGCTCCATCATCATTTGATCATTGACAAATCTGCCGGTAATAGAAGATCCCTTTTCAGATATCCCCACATGAACAGTGCTTCTCAGCCCATAGATAATATCGATACACACATAGTCTCCTTCTTTATTAAACAAATAAGAGAATGTTTGACCTTCTCTCAGATCTTCCGAAAGAACAACACGAGATGGTCCAAGGTAACAAGCCATTTTGTGTCGCTTTGATCCCTCAACTCGAAATGTCAACTCTTCATCACTTTTGATAGAAATCTCCTTAGGGGTTATGGACGTATCTCCAACAACCATCTCATTGTTTACCGTATCTTGAGGAGAAGATTCTGGTGGTTGAGTTTGTGGCTCAGCAGGTGGTTCCTCATTTTTTGGAACTTGTTGACTGTCATTAGGCGACGAAGAAGGCTCACTGGAAGAAGGATGCGGAGATATATTTCGACACCCCATCAAAATAATCAAACATAAAATCGCGAATGCCACTCTTTTCATTGACGACAATTCTGCGCTTTCTCCTTTATATACATTGCGTTTTCACACGATAATTTTTTAAAGCTCCCCACTTCATCATCGCTATGAATCAGAAAGACGTTGTTATTACGTACGAAACGCTCTATGAAATCTTACGACTCGAGAAAATAAGACCCGAACTTCAAAAATTAGATGCTCAATTTCTTCAAGATTGTGCAGAGTACATTAAGAGCAAACGGGAGGTATTTGAAAAATCACTCAGAGACCCATCTCTCTTTTCTTCATCTGAAGAAAAGCATACAGAATTACAATTACTCAATATTAAGAAGATTATTCGAGAGATCTATGAACGGAGGGAGAAAAAAATCATTCAAATGGCTATTGATCGAAGTAAATCACCAACTGTTGTTCTTGATCCGAGCACTCTTCTCCAAGAAGAAGCAGAATTTTTAGATACCCTGACAAAACTCCTTTCTAAACACCGAGAATCGTTCACGACATATGCCTGGGACGGAAAGGAAAAAGAAAAAGCAGTACGCAAGGAAACAACATTTGTACGATTCTTACAGGCCGTGCCAAAATTCGTTGGTCAGGAATTAGAAGCCTATGGACCGTTTCAAGAAGAAGACATGGCTAATCTTCCAACACTCATTGCTGAACTCCTCATAAAGAAAGGACGTGCTGAAGAAATCAAAGAAAACTAATTCTTATACCACAATATTTTTAAATGGATAGAGATTTTCTAAAATAATCATTAGATGCCTCGAGAACGAGTATCCTGTTCAGGAAACTCACTCTGTCTAAGATATTTCCAACAAAAATAAGGAGATGAAAGAATGCTAGAAAGATTAATAGGATATATGCGATCGATCGGAAGAATGGTATCGCCCAGAACAGCTTTGGAAAATGTGCAATATGCAACGTTGAGTGCTCTCACCGGACTTGCATATATCGGTTATTAGAGGAAAGAGAATTGGTAAATAGATTAGATCTCAATGGTGAAGATCATCCTGACTTTGAACGACCACTTCATTTATCTTTTCTTGTGGAAACATATCTAACCAGAGGCGGAAAATCAACTGAACTTGGAATTCATGTAGGAGACCAATTTCAACCGCAACTTGGTGATCTCGTGGGAATAATTACTCCCACCCCCAATGTAGTAAATAATGGAACGCCGGTTCAAAACGGATTTAGACCAAATGAAAGAGTATTTTTCTATCTCCCGAGATCAGAATAAATAAAATTACTCTTTTTTTTCAATCATAACCTTTATAAAGAAACCTCTTTTCCAAGAGACTATGAAGTTGCCAAAAAAAATGATGAGATATTGCAAATTTTGCAAGAAACATACCGAGCAGAAAGTTGCGGTAACAAAGAAAAAAGCGGCTTCAAGTTTAACCTATGGATCAAAAGTCAGAGCAAGAAGAAGAGGATCTGCACGCGGTCAAGGAAACATGGGTAGATACTCAAAACCAGCAATCTCAAAATTCAAGATGACGGGGAAGAAATCAAGCAAGAAAACAGACTTGAGATATACGTGCGGCGTTTGCAATAAAACAACTGTTCAGCCACACGGTATTCGAGTAAAAAAATTGGAGTTCAAATAGGTGAATGATGAGACTCAGCGAACCAGGAAGCAAATTCATCAAAATTCGTTGTCCTAAATGCAAAAACGAACAAATTATGTTTGGGAAGGCATCGACGGTTGTAAAATGTCTCATCTGCGGCAAAATACTTGCGGAGCCTACGGGCGGTAAGTCAAAAGTCAAGGCTCGCGTCCTAGAGATTCTCGGTTAACAATGCTGTTAGTCAAAAAGGGATTTCCGGAAGAAGGGGAACTGTTGATGTGCACAGTGACCAACATTCAGTACCATTCTGTTTTTGTTAATATTGATGAATACAGTAAGACTGGTCTTATCCACATTTCTGAAATTGCACCAGGAAGAATTCGAAATATTCGTGCGTATGTCGAAGAGGGCAAAAAAGTTATCTGCAAAGTTCTTAAAATCGATAAGGAAAAAGGACATATCGATCTTTCGTTGCGTCGGGTCAATGAAGGACAAAAACGTGCGAAAGTAAATGAAGTTAAACAGGAACAAAAAGTAGAGAAGATAATTGAGATGACGTCAAAGTCCCTCAAAAAAGAGCTCGCGCCATTGTTTGAGGAAATTTCAGGAAAAATTCTCAAAAAATATGATTCCTTGTATAAGTGTTTTGAAGATGTCGCAGCGGATAAGGTCATGCTCAAGGATTTAGGAATCGATGAGAAAGTAACAAAGATATTGACCGATGGAATCAAGGCGAGAATCAAAGAAACAGGCGTAGTGATTAGTGGTCACCTCTTTCTCTCTAGCCTTGCACCGAATGGAATTGAGTTAATCAAAGAAAGCTTGAAGAAATTACAAAGTACGTCAGAAAACGTATCACTTTCTTATCTTGGATCGGGAAAATATAATGTGACCGTTGCAGCTTCAGATTACAAAGAAGCAGAAAAAGTTCTTGAAAGCTCAACGGAAGCTGCCATTTCGTTCATGCACAGCAAAAAGGGCATGGGGGAATTTAAGCGAGTAGCGAAAGCATGAGGCACATTCATACTTGTCCGCATTGTCATTCCTATACTCTTGAAGATTCTTGTCCACAGTGTACACAACAAACAATTCTCGCTCGACCACCAAAATATTCTCCCGAAGATAAATATGGCGAATATCGACGGAAAGCAAAGGAGTTATCTCATGAGCACATGGAAAATTGAGCAAGTCGGAAAAAAACCAAAACTGAAAAAGCCGCTACTCATTGAGGGACTCCCTGGAATTGGAAATGTGGGAAAGGTTGCCGTCGATTTTCTCATTGATGAATTACATGCAAAAAAGTTATTTTCGCTTTCATCATATACGTTTCCCCATTCTGTGTTTGTCAACGAAGACAATTTAGTTGAACTACCCAGAATCGAAATTTTTTATAAAAAGAGGGGAAAAGGAAAAGATCTTCTTCTGCTCGCAGGCGACGTTCAACCCATTGATGAAGTCAGCTGCTATGAGTTCTCGGAAAAGATCCTCGATATCATGGAGTCTTTTCACGGCGATGAGCTTATTACTTTGGGGGGCATCGGATTAAGCGATATTCCAAAGTCTCCAAAAGTATTCTGCACGGGAAATACAAAGGAGATTATTAAAAAATACAAAACGAAATCAGTCAACGATAATCTCTATGGTGTTGTTGGACCCATTGTTGGAGTCTCCGGTCTTCTCTTGGGATTAGGATCAAAGCGTCACATCAAAGGAATTTCTTTTTTGGCAGAGACTTATGGCCATCCGATGTATCTAGGGATCAAAGGAGCACGAGAAATCTTAAAAGTGTTAGACCAGAATCTGAAATTACAGTTAAATTTAAAACGATTAGACTCTGAGATAAAGAATCTTGAGTCAGAATTAATGAAAAAGACCGAAGACCTGTCAAATGTGACGAAGCAAACGGCATTAAAGAAACTAAAAAGCAAGTTAGGAAAGGAGACCAGCTATATTGGGTGAATGAATGATCAAAGAGGTGCATGCACGAGAAGTTCTTGATTCCCGAGGGAATCCTACAGTAGAATGTGAAATTATTACTCATAAGGGATCTTTTTCTGGTATGGTTCCATCGGGTGCATCAACTGGTTCCCATGAAGCTCTCGAAATGCGTGATGGGGATTCTCGTTATCAAGGAAAAGGAGTCTTGAAAGCAGTTTCAAATATTAATAACATTATATCAAAAAAAATCCTCGGATTAGACTCCTCTCAACAGCAGGATATTGATGAACTTCTTATTTCTCTTGATGGAACAGAAAACAAAAAAAAAATAGGAGCCAACGCCATTCTTGCGGTCAGCATTGCCGTTTGCCGTGCTGGCGCAGCATCCCAGGAAAAACCTCTCTTTCGGCATATCGCATCGTTGTCAAAAAATAAATCTTTTTCTCTTCCCATTCCCCAATTAAATGTGATAAATGGAGGAAAACATGCAGGAATAGATAATGATATCCAGGAACATATGATTATGCCCATTGGTTCTTCATGTTACTCTGAAGGATTACGAATGTCGGTTGAAGTCTATCACACACTAAAAGGAATTTTGAAAAAGAAATTTGGGCCTATTGGAACCAATATTGCCGACGAGGGCGGCTTTAGTCCAGCGATTGAAAGCATTCATGATCGATTACATGTAGTCATGAACGCAATTGAACAATGCGGTTATCAACAAGAAATCTCTTTTGCACTCGATTGCGCAGCGTCCGAATTCTTTTCGAATAATGTGTATTCTATAAGAAATAAAAAATTTTCATCTGACCAATTAATTGATTTTTACTCTGATCTATCAAAAACATTTCCTATCATATCTATTGAAGATGGAATGGCGGAAGATGATTGGAACGGCTGGATTGAACTCACCAAAAAATTAGGAAAAAAAATACAAATAGTTGGCGATGATTTGCTGGTCACCAATACTGCTCGAATAAAAACGGCAATACAAAAAAAAGCAGCAAATGCAACGTTGATTAAACTGAATCAAATTGGAACGGTCTCTGAGACTATCGATGCTGTTAATCTTACTCACCAACACAAATGGAAGTCTGTTGTATCTCAACGAAGTGGAGAAACAGAAGATCCATTCAGTGCTGATTTTTGCGTTGGGGTTGGTGCTTCACAATTTAAAATGGGTGCTCCTGCTCGAAGTGAACGATTAGCAAAGTACAATCAACTTCTTCGGATTGAAGAAACAATAGGAAAGAAATATTCTGGAAAATTGTTTCGATGAAAAAAATAATTCTTATTATTTGTGATGGAATGGGAGATTTACCAATAAAGGAATTAAGCGACAATACCCCCTTGGAAGCGGCTGTAACCCCGCAGATGGATAGACTTGCAAAAGAGGGACTGACTGGTGTTATGTATGTTCTTGGTAAAGGAATTCGACCGAATAGCGATCATGCACATTTGACACTTTTTGGATATGCATCGGAAGAACATCCGCGGAGAGGACCAGTAGAAGCTGCCGGTTTAGGTATACAATTGGAACATGGAGATGTAGCCATTAGATCAAATCTCGCAACCGTTGATTCTGAATTACGTGTAAAAGACAGACGAACCGGGAGAATAGAAGATACGCATGCATTTACAAAGGATCTTGATGGAACGATCATTGATGGAATTAAGTTTATGGTAAAATCAGGAACTGGGCACAGAGTTATTATTGTCATGAGGGGTAAAGGTCTTTCAGATAATATTTCAAATTCTGATGTTCATTATGTAAGTGAAACTGAGGTTATCGAAGAATGGATGAATCACAAAGTGAATGTAATTAAACCATTGGATAAGACTCCAGAAGCAAAATTTACTGCTCACGTATTACAAAAATTTTTAGATAAAAGTCATGAGGTATTGGAAAAAAACCCACTTAATGAAAAAAGAGCAAAAGAAGGAAAACTAAGAGGGAATTATCTTCTCACCCGGTCTCCAGGATATTTTAAGAAATTAGAGCCAATTCAAAAAAAGTTTGGTTTTAAATCAGCGGGATGTATCGCTGGCGCAGGATTGTATAAGGGATTAGCGTCAATTGTCGGAATGGACATCATTCATGTAGATGGAGCAACGGGGTTGCCAAATACAAATATTCGTGCAAAACTTGAAGCTGCAGTGAAGAACATTAAAAAATATAATTTTCTTTACGTTCATATAAAGGGAACTGACATTTTCGGGGAAAATGGAGACTCTTTCGGAAAAAAGAATTTTATCGAAAGAATTGATGACGCGATGAAAATAATTAAAGATTTTGATGGACTATTAGTTATTACTGCAGATCATTCAACACCCTGTAGCCTTAAAGATCATTCTGCGGACCCAGTTCCAGTGATTATTCATGGAAGCAAGAAAAAAGGAGACGGAATTAAAAAGTTTGGAGAGCGATTTTGTAAAGAAGGTAGCCTTGGCATACTTTATGGCAAAGATTTCATGAAGAAAATTGTTTCATTTGCAAAAGAAAAATAATGGCCTTGATCAGAACTCAATTTTTTCCAATCTTTTCTCAACGGCAACCATTACTGATTCAATAAAGCGCGCTTGCGGATAATCATAATGCACTTTTCCGTCAAGTGTTCGAATAGCAACTGTTTTTGATTGGACTTCCTTTTCTCCAATAATAACAATAAGTGGGATTTGTTGCAACTGTGCTTCTCTCACTTTCTTTGGAATAGTTTCAGCCCGTGTATCAAGTTCCACTCTGACATCAAAATCATTGAGTTCTTTCGCAAGTTGTTCTGCGTGTTCATCAAATCGATTTGCAATGGTAAGAATTTTTACTTGAACAGGACTTAACCAGAGAGGCAATCTTCCTGCATAATGTTCAATAAGAATTGCCATGAAACGCTCAATGCTTCCAAACATCGCACGGTGAATCATGATCGGTCTCTTTCTACTGCCGTCGCTATCTTCATATTCAAGATCAAAACGCTCCGGTAAATTAATATCGACTTGAATGGTTGCCAATTGCCATGATCTTCCTAA
>JAHFLI010000062.1 GCA_023255615.1 Candidatus Woesearchaeota archaeon | reverse complement strand
TTATTTAATCGAAGGATCTCATACTTATACCTTAATTGTTCAGGAGAAATACGATGAGAAAGTAAAAAAGTTATTTGTTGCTCATGTTGTCAAAGAAAATAAGAATCTTGCATTGATTACATTTAAAACTCCAAAAGAAATCGAGAATACGATCGGGACTATTTCTTATTTGACGGCTCTCTTTTCTGAAAATAATGTCAATATTGTTGAACTCCTCTCCTGCTGGACGGATACGTTGTTTGTTGTTGACGCTGCTGATGTTCCAAAAACGATGAGTTTCCTTAAATTTTGATATGGCAAAGATTTTCTACAGCATTAATGGGCAGGGAATGGGGCATGTTATGCGAAGCAAGCCTATTATTGAATATTTATCAAGGAAACATTCATTGAGTATTTTTGCATCCGGGAAAGCGTATCGGTTTTTGCGATCAAGATATCCCGTGCATCATTTATGGTATTATCATTTAATCTATATCAATAATACGGTGAATATTTTTCTGACTTTTCTGCTTGGCACCCTCCAATTGCCCTTTTTGTGGATCTATCATTCCAAAGTTGCGTATTCCATTGTAAAAGAGAAACCAGATCTTATTATCTCAGATTTTGAGCCTTCATTGATTTATTGGGGATGGATTCTTCATGTTCCTGTCATTAATATTGATAATCAACACACCTTATATGGAACGAAGATAGTAGTTCCTCCACGGTACCATTCTGCCTACAAATGGGCAAGGGCGGCCATTCGGTTTGTTGTTCCCTATGCACGCACATGTATCTCAACAACTTTTTTTTATCCTCAGAAAACGCTGAAGAATCTGTATTTGGTTCCCCCTATTTTGCGCAACGAAATTCGTTCTCTGAAATCACGGGATGATCATGTTATCTTGGTCTATCAAACATCAAAAAGCAATCTTGAATTGCTTCATGTTCTAGAACAGATTCCTGAACAATTTATTGTTTATGGTTTTGGGAAAAAAGCTTCCAAAAAAAATATTGAATTTAAAGAGTTAAACGAAAAAACATTTTATAATGATCTTGCACGATGCAAAGCCGTGATCTGCAATAGCGGATTTACCTTATTGAGTGAGGCGTTGTATTTGCGCAAACCGATGTTTTGCACAGTGATCGGACATCAGTTTGAACAGATTGTTAACGGGATGTATATTGAGCGATTGGGGTATGGGAAGTTTAGCGAGAACGTTAAGAAAAACGAGATTGTTGAGTTTTTAAAAAATTTAAAGCAGTATAAGAAAAACCTGATGAGGTATAGAAGGGAAGACAACAGAAAACTTTTTTCTCTCCTAGATCAGTTTATTCGTGAATATTCTAGGTAATATTTATAAAAGATCGAAGGAGCACGTGGTTCTATGCCGCGGTCGCATAGCCTGGCCATTGCGAAGGATTGCTAAGGGCTGAAGTCCTTCAGAGACCTTACAGTGGCCACAAAGATCCTTTGTCCTTCGGGGCACGTGAGTTCGAATCTCACCCGCGGCGTTTTTCTTTTTCTTGGAATATCTGTAGAGAGATATAGCCTAGTAAAGTTTATATACACGTACGTGTACACGTATGTTTCATGGGTAAAATGAAAGACTTTTTGAACCTTAGAAAATTAAGGGGGTCTTTTTTATGGTGACCAAAACATTGACCATAACTGAAAATGCATATCACCTTTTACTGCAGAATAAACTCAAAGACGAAAGTTTCTCTCAAGAGATACAGCGTCTTCTTTCACCTCATAAAAGTCGAAACCTGATGGGTTATTTTGGGTTGTTGACAGATAGAGAAACAAAACGGATAAAAAAAGATTTGAAGAAGATTCAGGGTTTTAATATTCGTCGTCTTCGGGAGCAGATCAATGAAAGCTCTTGATACTACATTCCTCATTGATCTGCTTAATGGTCAGGAAGAAACAAAGCAGATTTTGCAGGGAAAAGACCCCCTTTTTACGACGCAAATTAATATGTATGAAATCATCCGTGGATTGTTTTTAGCTCATGCGCCATCCTCGAAAATTGCACAGATTATTCATCTCTTTGAAGAGATTCGAGTTCTCCCGTTGAATGACGCCGGGATTATTCAATCAGCGGAAATCTCTTCCCAACTTATTCACAAAGGAGTAAAAATCCCAGATAATGACTGCCTCATTGCTGGAATACTAATAAGCCATAAGATAAATAAAATTGTTACACGAAATGTGAGCCATTTTTCTCGAATTCCAGACTTATCTGTTGAAACCTACT
This sequence comes from Candidatus Woesearchaeota archaeon, assembly GCA_023255615.1. Lineage (GTDB taxonomy): Archaea > Nanobdellota > Nanobdellia > Woesearchaeales > JACQSR01 > JACQSR01. The sequence goes on along the minus strand of JAHFLI010000062.1, from coordinate 4,919 downwards.
AGGTCTATTTCTAAGGCAAAAAAGATACTTTTATAAATCATGTCGGGGTTTCTCGAGTATACAGCGGGGTAGGGCAGCCAGGAGTGCCCGATGGGCTCATACGTTTTCTGCGACACCCATAGGTCGGTGGTTCAAATCCACTCCCCGCTATCATAATCTTTAAATTCGAATGATGTTCTTTGAAAGAAATGGTTACTATTCTTGGTGTGGATGATGCAGGACGAGGTCCAGTCATCGGTCCGTTAGTCATGGGTGGAGTTCTTATTGATAAAGATAAAGAAGAATTATTGCGAGATATTGGAGCAAAGGATTCTAAAATGCTTACTTCATTTCAACGAGAAGACTTGTATGAGGGTATTATAAAAATTGCAACATCCTTCAAGGTTATTCTTTATTCTCCACAACAAGTTGACGACGCAGTCGCACGACATAACTTAAATTGGTTGGAGGCTGATGCAACGATTCAGATGATTAATGAGTTCAAGCCCGACATTGCTTTTTTAGATTGTCCGAGTAATAATATCAAAGCATATTCTTCATATATTGAGAAAAAAGTAATGAAAGAGGTTGCGATTCAAGCAGAACACAAAGCAGACGCCCTTTACCCGGTGGTCAGCGCTGCGTCCATTATTGCAAAAGTAACGAGAGATCGTGAAATTGAGAAACTCAAGAAAGAATTTGGGGTTGATTTCGGCTCTGGGTATCCTTCTGATCCTCGAACAGTTTTATTCTTGGAAAAAAATTATCGGGAGAAAAAGTATCAAGAGATTATTCGAAAGAGTTGGGCATCGGTGAAGGATTTGGAAGAGAGAAGAAATCAAAAAAAATTAGGGGAGTTTTAATGCATGGTTTTTTGACTACATTTATTAACGACCAATTCTCACATCAATCTTTGAAAATAAGTTGAAATAAGCAACAACATTTAAAAAGGAGTTTTTTCCTGCTACCGTAAGGCATGACAATAATCAAAAAAATGACTATGAACGGCTTCAAGTCGTTTGGGAAGCACACTGAACTTCTGTTTGGAGAGAAGTTTAACTGTATTTTAGGACCGAATGGGAGCGGTAAAAGCAATGTCCTCGATAGTTTAAGTTTTGTTCTTGGAAAAACATCGTCCAAATCAATGCGAGCTGAGAAATCTTCAAACCTTATTTACAATGGTGGAAAGAGTAAAAAAGGCTCAACTCCAGGAGAAGTAAGCATTTTCTTTGATAACGCAAAAAAACAATTTCCTGTTGAAAATGAACAAGTAAAAATTTCGAGGATAGTTAAGGAATCCGGACAATCAATATACAAAATTAATGATAAAGTTTCAACAAGGCAGCAGGTGGTGGATTTACTTGCTGCAGCAAAAGTAAATCCAGATGGTCACAATATCATCCTTCAAGGAGACATTATGCATTTCGTTGAGATGCATCCTATTGAACGACGACAATTGATTGAGGAAGTCGCGGGAATTTCTATTTATGAAGATAAGAAAAAGAAGGCTGAGCATGAACTCCAGAAAGTTGATGAAAAGCTCAAGGAAGCCGAGATTGTACTTACCGAGAGAAATGCCTATCTCCGTGAATTGAAGAAAGATCGTGATCAAGCATTGAAGTATAAAGAAATGAATGATAAGATACGCGAGAATAAAGCATCCTATCTAAAATTGCAGATTGACCGTTTAACAAAGCAGAAAGAAGATATGGAGAAAAAATTGTCAGACGCAAAAGAAGAGCTCCAGAAGATACAATCACGGGTCGAGGAATTGCGGAAAGATAATCTTGAAAAAAGGCAGGAGATTGAAAAGATCACGAAAGATATTGAGGAGAGAGGAGAAGTTGGACAAGTAACCCTCAATAAAGAAATTGAAGCATTAAAAATTGATCAAGCGCGGAAGCATTCCCGTTCAGATGTATGCAAGAATGAGATTGAAAAAATAAAAAAGAGAATTGAAGATTTAGGAAACAGTATTCAGGAGAGCAGCAAACATATTGACTCGTTGACAGATCAGAAAAAAAGATTGGAAAAGGAAATTGATGGACGAAAGAAAGAACGAGATGATTTTTCTAAGCGATTGACTCAACTCAGAGAAAAACATAAGCTGCAATCAACCGGAGATATCGAAAAGGATGTTGAAGAGCTTGACAAGAAAGCCGATGAATTACAGAAAGACATCAACGAGCTGAGAGAGAAACAGCACAACATTTTGCGTGAGAAAGATTCCCTACAGCACGAGATCTCAATCATTGATGATCGGATTCAGAAAGTAGCAGAGATTTCAAAAAAGTATAAGCAAGAGCTTGAAGAAGTTAAGAAGAAGCGAGATGAATTTAAGAAAACAACATTGGAACTAAATAAAGCACTTGATCTTGATTCTACTTATGCGGCTCAAGTAGGTAAAATGCGAGATGAACTTTCTTCAGCGCAAGAAGAACTCGCACGGCTTCATGCACGTGAAATACAGATTAAAGAAACACAACAAGGAGATGTTGCCATTCGAAGTATTCTTGGCAAAAAATTAGCAGGAGTCTATGGAACAGTTGCTGATTTGGGAGATGTGAGCTCAACATATGCTCTCGCGCTTGAAATGGCAGCAGGTCAGCGATTAAAGAGTATTGTTGTGGAAAGCGATAAGGTTGCAGCAGATTGCATTCAGTATCTTAAGAAAAATAAGTTGGGGATCGCAACGTTTCTCCCGTTAAATAAAATTGAAGCACGAGAAACATCTGCTGATGTTAAAAAGCTCGCTCAATCGCGCGGTTCTCATGGCGTTGCTGTTGAGCTTGTTGATTTTGATTCAAAGTTCAAAAAGGCGTTTCAACACATTTTCTCTAACACTCTTATTGTCGATGATATTGAAGTAGCAAGAAGAATTGGTATTGGATCGGCGAAAATGGTTACTCTCGAAGGAGATATTACTGAGAGAACAGGCTCAATGCAAGGTGGATTTCGTGAACGGAGAAAAGAAGGTATCGGATTTAAACAAAAAGAATTGTCAAGTGATATTTTCAAGAATGAAGGAGAAGTTTCTTCTCTGGAAGGGGCGTTAGCGACTCTTGATAAAAAAAGAAAGGAGAACGAAAATACAATTCATCAGCTCCGAGAAAAGAAAGCAACCTTGGAAGGAGAAATCATCAAAACGGAAAAGTCCCTTCATCTTGAATCAGGAGATACCGATGCATCGCTCCATCGAAAAGAGGAGCTTCTTCTCTCTATGAAGAAGTTCGATAAAGATCTCGATGATGTTGTCAGTATTATTTCTGAAAAAAATAAAACCCTTGCGGGACTCAAAATTAAGAAACAGGAACTTCGAGGAAAAATTATGGAATTACGGGATCCTCGTCTTCTCGCAGAGTTATCAACCTTTGAAGAGAAGATCAAGAGTTTGACGGAAATCATCATACAGATGGAAGGGGATATGAAGACGATCACGATGCAATCATCGAGTATTTATGGTCCGGAGATTGAAAAGACCCATATGATTATCAAGCAAATTGAAAAAGAACGTGATTCATTCATTCTGGAATTGAAAGATCTTGAGAAATGGGAAAAAGAGAGTGTTAAACTATTGCAAGAAAAAGAGAAGGCATCTGAAAAGTTCCGAGAACAGTTCAAAGCACTCTTTCAAAAACGCATTCAAATTGACGAATTGATTTCGAAGAATGACCGACTGATTTCTACGAAAGTTGATGAGAGCAGGCACGTGGAAATCCGTATGAATACTTTTTCTCTCAAAAGTGCAGAACATATTGGTCAACTTGCAGGTCTTCAAAAAGAATTTGAACAGTATGAGGGAGTGAAGTTGTTTTCCACGAAAACCGAGGAAGAGCTCAAACGAGACATTGCGAAATTTGAAACGATGAAGTCTGAAATTGGCGCTGTGAATATGCGCGCACTGGAAATTTATGAAGAGGTTGAAAAAGAATACAATTCCCTTCAAGAAAAGAAAGATACGTTGAACAAGGAACGGGAAGATGTCATGGGATTGATGAAAGAGATCGATTTGAAGAAGAAAGATCTTTTCTTGAGCACGTACCATTTAGTCAGCGAGAATTTTCAGAAAATCTTTTCAACTCTTTCCACTAAAGGTGAAGCTGTTCTTGAACTCGAAGACGAAAATAATCTGTTTGAGACGGGTGTCATGATTAAAGTTCGCTTGGTTGGAAATAAATTCTTGGATATTCGCAGCCTCTCGGGTGGAGAAAAGACGATGACCGCATTAGCATTCATCTTTTGCATACAGGATTTTGAACCTGCCTCCTTTTATGTTCTCGATGAGGTTGATGCCGCGCTTGACAAGCACAATTCAGATAAACTTGCGAAGATTATTAGGAGGTATTCAGATAAAGCACAGTATATTATGATTTCGCATAATGATTCTATTATCTCTGAAGCTGATACGCTCTACGGTGTTTCTATGAACGAGCATGGGATTTCTCAGCTGGTGAGTTTGAAGCTTTAGCAAAGATTTAATAAGGGAATTTCTGCAGATTCGATTATGAGATTTGTTTGTCTTCTCTGTATGTTTATTCTCTTTTTTCCTATCGTGAGCGCTCAATCTGATCTCTATACTGCTGAATCTCTTATTATCGATTTGAATATTTCCGCTCCGATTCGAATCATTCATACAGGAAATGATGCCGTGATAAAAGAATTGGAAGTGAATCTTTCTTTTTTTCCTCGTGATGGTGATGCTCAACGAGTGATCTCTCAATACACCAACCCTCATGCTGATCTTGTTCAAGATAGTCTTCATTTTCAGTGGGATACCGTACCACCAGACCCTTCTTTTTTAGTTTCTTCAACGGTAAAAACATTTTATCACCCCGTCCAAATTGATCGGAAAATACCTTTTCCTCTTCAACATCTTTCACCGGAGGTAAAAAAATATACTCTTCCTTCTGAAACGATTGATTCTGATAACGAGGACATCA
>JAHFLI010000005.1 GCA_023255615.1 Candidatus Woesearchaeota archaeon | reverse complement strand
GTCGTAATTATTTTCTATATTGAAGATTATTTAAGAAGAATAAAGAATATCAACGTTGATTGACTTTTGCAGGAGGAAGTTTTTTGTAAGTATCAAACCCATAATTTCTATTTAGTTCAAAAAAGATTCCCGCATACCGATCAAATGTCGGAGCTGTAGCGAATCCATTATTTCGACCATGAAAGTCTGAAGCAACGCTTGTCATGAATTGAGTAGAACCTAATAGAGTTACATAACGCATTACATGAGAATCATAATCACTACGTCCTGCAAATCGTTCGAGAGCGACCCGCCATGAACCCCTTCGTTGATATAAATCCGCGATCATTCTTCCTGCAGCATCTAAGTTTTTAACAGGATGTAATCGATCATCGTAGTCTACCAGCTCTTTGAGATTCAAATGTTCTCTATGGATGGTGGCTCTTACTTCTCTTCCTTGTTGTTTGTCTCGAAGTTTCTTAGACGGAGTAATCAGATGTAATCCATATTTACTCGCTGTTGACGGTTGCATATGAATCAAACCTAATCCGCCATCATCTCCAGCATTTGGCTGAGTTGGATCACCTTCCGATTCAACACAAATCATGCCAAGAAGAATATTGCTAGGAATTCCATATCGTTCGCTTACCGCATCAGCAATATTTCTCCATCGATATGCTCGTTGGATTCTTCCAATGTCAGTGTCATTTGATGCAAGCTGAACTAGCTTCAAATTAGCCTCAGGTACAACTTCTTGATAACCTACAGCAGGTACTGGAATCTTTGAATAATCATTGTGAGAGGTATGATAAACAACATGGGCATGAGGTGCTCGTTTTAGATGTTTCGCTTCCGCAGCAGAAGAATTTGCGAGTAATAAAGCTGCCATAACTCCTGCAATTGTTCTTGCACCCTTCCGCAAAATCCTTCGTCCATTTTCCTAATTCTTTCGTCAAGCATGACCTACCCCTATTCTGCATATATTTAAATCTTTCTATTTTTATTACTTACTAGTAGTTATTATAGTAACCTTTAAATAGTGGAATTAGTTGATTTAATGCATGGATAGACAAACTTTTCTTAGATTAGGAGGCACAGCTGCTTTAGCGTTTGCTCTCGGATGTTCTACTCGAGAGTCTCCTGTTGCTCCAACCACCCCTAAAAAAGTTGAAGAACTCCGTAAAGGCTTAGAAAAAAAATTGAAAAGATAAGAATTATCATCGCGTCAGGCCATACAGAATCGCTTACTCTTCCTCCAGATAATCAAGGATCAACAAGTGCATCAGGAATAAAAGAATATCAATACAACGATGGAATAACAAGACTTTTTTCTTCATTCCAGCACCCAGACATTGATTATCACATCGTTCTTTCCACACAAAATGTTCCATTGAAACAAAGACCTCAACTTGCATATACTCTTGGTGGTCAATTATATCTTGAGATTCACCATGATTCGGCTGATGAACGTGATCTTGGAAAAGTCAAAAAGAACTCAAAAAATGAAAAAGAATGGAGAGACCTCAGCGGATTTTCAGTTTTTTACTCAAGAGAAAATCCATTTCCACAAGAAAGCCTTCATCTTGCAACCCTAATCGGAGAAGAAATGGTTGGTTCAGGATTCCATCCCAATGGTTATTATGGAAGAACAGATTCGCACGTTAGAAGAGAAGTGGTCGATAAAGCTCACGGAGTTTATCAGGAAAGATTTTTTGTACTAAGAAATGGATTAATGCCAGCAGTGATTGTTGAATGTGGAGTTATTGCCAATCCCTTCGAAGAATCTCATTTGAAAGATCCACAAACGAAATTAAAAATTGCTGAATCCATTGATAGAGCAGTGTCTCGATATGTTTCACAGAAATAGAAAAATTAAAAAAATCACATAAGCCTTTTTCTTTCTATTTCCGGTAAGATCTTATTCAGAATAATAGGAGAAAGAATCGATACGTCATCATTCTTCCCAAACCATTTTTGTTCAACAATTTCTGAAGAGGGTGTTGGATTTCCTTTTATGTTTCCCCGATAGACTTTGATATGAACGATATCATTTCCCTCTGCAGAAACGTCTTCAAAATCTCCAAAATAGGAAAGTGAATCTTCAATAATTTCGCAGTCATGTTCTTCTCGAATTTCTCGTCCTAAACACACGATATCTGTTTCTCCATTCTCAGGTTTTCCACCCGGCAAAAGAAAAAGTGATGTGCCTTTTTTTCTATTAATCAAAAACGTTTTATCTCTAAAAATAAGTAAACCGATTTTATAAATCATGCAACTCCTTTAACAAAATTTCCAATCGTCGTTCCTTTCTTGAGCATCGTTATGTCTTGTTTTTTATGCGCAAGAATGTTCTGATACGCCTGAATGATTGTCGATACATCTTTGTTCAGATCTAATAAGAAGTAATGAACACCATGATCAACTAATTCAAGAATATTCTCATATAATGCAATGGGGCGCGAATACAACATTTCGGTATTTCCATTTACAACTCGTAAAGGAAACGTATATCCTACCTCATCCGTCAGAGATCGTTCTCTAAACTCCCCTTTAAAGTGCATAACTGGAATGTGACCATGAGCATAATAAATAAAGTCTTTCTGTTGAAGGTTTACAGCTTGCTTTGCATTCAACTCAACGGAGACTGTTGGAATAATGCCTTTTTTTCTCAATGCAATCAGAGAAACATCATTGAAGATATTCAAAGAGAATTTGCCATGTTTTTCACCACTAAATGGAATTCCCAGTAATCCCCAGTTTCCAATCACTATTCCATGAGGTTTTACTTTCTTGATAATATCTTCAATTCGCTCAATATCAGTATCAGTGATAACAACAGGTGTATCGAGAAATAATTTTGAATGTGTACACAGCTTTTTTGCCTCTGCCACATTTCTATCAAACACATCATAATAAATAGCATGCACCCCCATACTATTTGCTTCCCTCACTTGATCAAGAGTATAAACTTTAACAATGAGTTTGGGCATCGTTTTTTGCAAAGAAGAGGGTTGAATCCGTATTTCTTCTCGATGCGATGTTCGTTTTGGGGTTCCTTTTTCTAGAACAACCCGTTCCAATTCTTTCCTCAATTTTCGAAGACCGCTGATCGGTAAAAAAAGATCAGGATCAAGCATAAAAATGTGAATATCCCATCGAATACCCCATTCCTCAGATTTCATCAACTCAGCCTCAATAATATCTTTCGTAAGCGGCTGTGTTTTTGATTCTTGAAGAGCAACAGAAGATGATACTTTTTTTCCATCACCCTCAAATACCAATTCCTTTCCAAGCAATCCTATAATAGAAAGAGGAAAACCAACGTCCTTCCTTTGAGGATCTTGCTTTTCTTTTTTTGACGTTAAGAATACTCGTGCACCATCCTTAAAATGCTTTGAAGGAATAAAAACAGATTCTCCTCTTTTTCCTTCTTGAACTTGTTCACTTTTTTGAGAGAGATTTCTTAACACAAAACCTTCTAATTTTCCTTTCTGAGCATTCCAAAATCCAACTCCATCTCCAAGATGAAGATCGTGCTGAAGAACTAATTTCTTATCACGGACGGTGCCCAAAAAAAGACCTCGATTCATCGGCATCTCTTTTCCGACAATACTTTCGTTTCCCATGAAAAATCCCGTGGTAAAGTCGCGATTAAATTGAGAAGCTAAAAGAGTCGTCTCTTCCGGAGAAAGTTTTTTACCAATAGAATCAATTTGTTGTCGATAGAACCGAGTAGTTGTTCCGACATACGCAGGAGTTTTCATCCGTCCTTCAATTTTGATAACATCGATTCCTGCATCAAGAATATCGTTGATGTTATTTGCGAGCATTAAATCTTTTGCACTGATCAAATATCCATCATCATTATATGATTTTCTGCAGCTACTTGCGCAAATACCTCTGTTTCCAGATCGTTTTCCAATTAATGAAGAGATTAAACATTGACCCGAATAAGAAATACATAAATGACCATGCACAAACATTTCTAATCGTTTTTTGGTATGGCTTCTTATTGTTTTAATCTCGTCCTTTGTTAATTCTCGCGCCAAAACAACCTGATCGATCTCCGGAAATTGAGAAATACCATGAAAATTCATTAAACTCGCTTGCGTTGATGCATGAATTCTCAATCCGGGGAAAAATTTTTTGATGAATGGAGCAAAAAATAATTCTTGGATAATAACGCCATCAATGCCTGCAAGATACGCTTCCTCTAATTGCGTAAACCAGAATGAAACTTCCTCATCACGAACGAGAGTATTCAATGTCAAATACACTTGTACTCCGTGAAGATGCGCAAACATCACTGCATCTGTTAATTCAGCTGCTGAGAAATTACCCGCCAATCGCCGCGCGTTGAAGAATTTAGTTCCCAAATACACCGAATCTGCTCCATTATATACCGCAGCCTTTAACGATTCAATATCACCTGCAGGAGAATTGAGTTCAAGTGTGTTCATAACAAGTAACTTTTAACCTCTTTTTTATAAAAGTATTTGTCGAATTCTCAAAATTTATATATAAGCAAGATTAACGTTCCGGGATACTCAAGGGCAGTAAAAGATTATCTTCGAGATCGGGAGATATATTTACGACAGGCATTGGAAGAAATTGGAATTTTTCGATTGAGAGGCAGACCACCACAATAGTATCATGAGTCGTTTCGGAAATTTTCCGGATTTATTGACGATAAATTTATTAATAAGCCTCTCCTTCACTTCATTATGAAAGAGATCAGTATTTTTAATCCGATTACCATAATACTTTTTTTGATTATGGTCGTCTTATTGATTATTTGGCTTTTTCAACAACTGGGTGTGTAAAATGAATTCAACTGAAAATCTAAAGGAAAAATTCATCAAATTATCAATGACTCTGTTAACCCTGTACACGTGGATCGCAGGATGTGTTGTGATTTATTGGTTACTATTAAAAATCACCGGCCATAGTCCAGACCCATTAGAGATTCTGACGATATTTATTAGTGTCGTCATCACAACCCTCATTACGGGAGGATACGTTTTAGGAATTAAGCTTGGAAAAATTGATCGATTATCGTTCCAATTAGATTCATTGTCGAAGGAATTTAAACATCACATCCACCAATATCAAGATCATGTAGAAAGATACCACAAATAAAATCCTAATCCTTAAATAGTACTACCATTGCATACTCTTAATGAGTAAAGAAAAAATTGCTATTAGTCTTGATAAAAACATTCTTGATCTCATTGATTCAAAAGTAGATGGAAATTCATTGCGTTCTCGTTCTCAAGCCATTGAATGGTATCTTCGAAAAGCGTTGAAAGAAGAATCAGTCAATACGGCCGTTATTTTACTGAAAGGAGATCATCAAAAAATTGCAATGCACCAGTATAAAGGAAAATCATTGCTTCTGCAACAATTAGATTTTTTGGAAAAAAATGGAATGAATAAGATATGCATTATAACTCATAAAACGAAAGCAGGTCCCGATCTCAAAAAAGAAATATCAAAATCAAAACTGAACACAGAAATTATTGAGAAGGAAACAAAAGGAAATGCGTCCGCGTTGGTTGCGATAAAAAACATTGAAAATGATTTTGTCGTCATGTCAGGTGATGTGTACAATAGTTTTAATCTGCTCCGCATGATTGAAAAGCATAAAAATGAACAAAAAATGGCAACGATGGGATTAATGACCAGGGATAAACCGACTGATTACGGCACGGTTGTTCTTGACGGCGATTTAATTATAGATTTCATCGAAAAACCAAAAAAAGCGGAATCAATGGTGGTCAACGCGGGAATTTATATTTTCAAACCAGAAATTTTTAAGCTTATTACGTCGTCAACTACTTCTCTTGAGCGAGATATATTTCCATTGCTCGCAAAACAACATCAACTTATTGGATTTTTTACGCACGGCGAGTATGAGCATCTAATGGAGAAGGCACGGTTGCAATAAAAAGATCGGTAGGAAAAAGACGCTTATAATCTCGTGATAAAGGAAACACGTTAAAAAAATATCTCCAATCATGCCGAGTAAAGGATTGAGGTAATACAACCCCGTCTGATTCTAAAGAGACATTTACCCCCATAGGCCTAATTTTCTGTCCATCTGCTTGAACCAAAGAATGAGTCAGCCGAAAATCAAGAGAACAAAGATAGGAACTAAATACCTTCTTCTTCGCCCAGGAAACTATCCTCACGAGTTGCTCTTCCCAAAGGAACCGGTTGATCATCCTCAAAAAAAAGTCCCATCCACACGAACCCCCGGCTTTACTCGATAAAATCCATGAATTTTCCGATCATACACACCAGTTTCATTTGGACCGAGTTCGAAATGCTCAGGCGGAAATTCCCTCATAACAATCTGTCTCCCACCCATTAATTGTTCAAGTTGCGATCCTATGCCAGCAGCATAATCTTTTCGTACATCGTATGAGAGTTCTTGAGCCATACGAAAAAGAAGTAGAATTTGATTTATAAAAGTTTATAGAACTAAAAAGAATAACAAAAAAAATTAAAAAAATTAAAAAACTAGAAAATTATATCGAGAATCAAGAAACTTAGAATTTCTTATGCTTCTGATAACAATTTCTACAGTAGACAGCTCTTCCTTCAGTTGGTTTGAAGGGAACTTCTGTTTCCATACCACAGTCTGAGCACGTTACTTTGTGCATCTGGCGTGGTCCTCTATCAAATCTGTCTTCTCTAAAACCCATTTTATATTCCTCCTATTCTTACGACGAGAAAGAGTACTTTCTACAACCGTTTATAAGTCTAGAATACGGGTTTTATTTAAAAATCTATCGGTTTATTCCACTCTGCAGGCGGAACACCACTCTTTGTCAAAAAATTTCTGAGGGATTTTATTGAGTTCATCACGCATGCCTTCGATTAAAAAGATAAAAGACATGGAATTTTCTTTCTTGTTGATGGATACGCTCCTCAATCGAAAACTGCGTGTGCTTGTTATTAAGAGTTGTTTAATCTCTTTTTCACTAATCACCTTATTTGTGCTAAATTCCAATTTCATTTGGTAGGAACCAATACCATGTTTTTCGAAGTAACGATCAAAAATAATAATGAGCCAAATAAGTGCATAAACAACAATACCATCAAGGTAAAATCCCAAGCCCATCAACAAACCAAAAATAGCAAATACCCAAATAGACGCAGCACTCGTAAATCCAAATACTTTGTCTGTTGTGCGAATAAGTGCACCAGCTCCAAGGAAACCGATACCCGTAATCGTTGCGCCAAGAAGGGGCAAAGGGTTGAGAGGATCAAGTGTTGTCGCTGCAACTGCTAATGCACAGGATCCAACGGCCACAAAAATAAATGTTCCGAACCCGATTGGTTTATGGGATCGCTGGCGTTCAAGTCCGAAAAGCAAGGAAAGAACAAAAGTGACAATAAATCGAATCATAATAGTAGTAGGATCCATAATGCTCAGCATTCATTCCTGAATTTATATAGATTATGGATAAAGAAAAAAAAGAATAAAAAAATTAAATGGAGTCTATATCGGGTTGCTCTTCATCTGCAGGTTCATCAGCAACAATATCATCATCGGTAAATGAAGATGTCTTCTGAGTTGAAGGTGCACCTGATGATGTTTCCTGCGGTGCTGCACCAGTTTGACCGGATGGCGCTACCGGCGTCTGAGTTTCCCCACTATTCGGCGGCGTTGATTGATACCTATTTTTCCCCGCACAACCCGCTACAAATAGAGCCACAACAACGACTACAAATAATAGTGATGCCAGTTTATGTACTCTCATTCTTTTTCTCCTCCCCGTTAATTAATGACTTGATTTCCTTCGCTGCATTCTGCAAATTTCCCCAGACTGCTTCCCGTGTTTCTGGTGTATACTCCGATGTGCCAACTCCAGTTAATGCTTGATTTGCTGCATCTACATATCCTTGTGCTGTTGCCTTCTCCTCAGGAGTATTCGGCAACGCGTTGAGAATCGCTTCCAATCGTGCAGATGTAAACTTGCCAGCCAAATGGAAATTCTGTCCTCCCCCACACCCATTAAAGAGGCAGTATCCTCTCAATGTCTTTTGTTTTTCTTCTCCGGTGGTTGCTGCGTTGAATTTTTGTTCTAATTCATCAACAAAACTTCCCGCAGATGTCAAGACTTGTTGCATTCTAGTTGTATCGACATCAGGATGCTTTTGTTTCAGAGTATTCATTTCATTTTCCATTTCTGAAATCAAATTTTTATAGCCTGCGATTTTTGCATTACCGAAATCACCAACGGCACCTGTTTTACAATCCGCAAACGCTTTTTTCTGATCGTCAGCAGTTTGTTTCAATTCAGTAATGACCTCCTGAGAAACATTCCACAATTTCAGATGTTTTCGTGCATCTTCAAGTGCTTTATTTGCTGTTTTTTGATCCGGCAGATAAGTTCCCGTACTGTAACTATTGTATGCAGATCTGTCACCTGAATCATGCAACGTTCCTAATTGGGTTTTGTCCGCATTCAGTTTTGTTTTCTGGTCCGCTAAACCACTTGCTTGCGGCACTTTCGCTACAAAGTCATCAATCATAGTATTTGTCGAATCGATTCGACAGCTGACAACTTTATAATTTGCATCCATTGCGTGATGACTTTTATCTTCTTTTGCCGCTCCTGCTATTGAAAGAACCACGAGCAACGCCAGAATCATTCCATACACTATTTTTTTCATTGTATTAACCTCCGTTAATTACTATAACTAATAATATAAAATAGGTAGTTTATAAATATTATTTTCCAACATATACCTTAAAAAGTTTATCGGAAACGATGAAGGTTTATCGTGCTTTAAAACGCTTCAAGAAAGAAAAAGCGACTCGAATAAAGGTTATTTTCGAAAAAGAAAGAAAAAATGGGCATTATGCCCAAGCTGCCAAAATGCCACCCATCAAGAGCAAGCACACTAAATAATGTCCAACGTTGAGAATATACAATTGCATCGGTTTTCCTTCCCAGAGTACCATTCCCAGCATGATCGGCGCAACAAATCCCAGCCACACCCAAAAACCAGTTTGTAAACCGAGCACAAATGTTGTCGCATTCGCATAATCAACAAAATGCGCAAGGACATACGCCGTCACTAGAGACGCGATAAACTGGCCAAAATAAGATAACGCCATGCCATTCATTCCTTTTTTCTTTGCCTCTGCAATTTTTTTTGGTGTTATTCCGCTTAATTTCATCCAGGTTTTTCCAAAAAGCACTGGAGAAAACCATAACCCGCCCACCACCATACTCACCATCGCAGCAACAAACACCGCACCATAATTAATAATTGGATCCATTGAACCACCCCAGAAATACCTTATCTTAAAAGTTTATAAAGATTATCATCGCCTTTATTTAAGATGTAACAATCGTTAATGCGTAATTTTAAAAATAATGAAGAGTATTTTTCTGAAATGAGAAAAGAAATACTAATGATGGTGATTGTTGTTGCGTTCTTGCTGAGTTGCACCACAAAAAATGCTGTCAATTATGATTCATTTGCACAATGTCTCACCGATAACGACGTAAAAATGTTCGGCGCATATTGGTGCCCCCATTGTCAAAACCAAAAAGACATGTTTGGGGATAGCTTCAAATTTGTCAACTACGTCGAATGTTCTCTTCCAAATAAAGGTGGACAAACAACGACGTGTAACGACGCCGGTATTAGAGGATATCCAACATGGGAATTAAAAAATGGTACGCGTATTGAAGGGGAAGTCTCTTTCAAAAGACTAAGTGAGATGACGGGCTGTAACGCTGACGGAACTAATCCGTAAGCATATAATGAATAATTCTGTTGACATTCTGGAAAGCTTCGTTTTAAGGAGGGGAGAGAGCAGAGACGAACCCGAGAATGTGATCGTCTAATTTTTGAACATAAGAAATTTTTTCAGACAATGGCATCGTACTATAATTGGGTGGCGTCATTGCCTGATCACGGATCTGAGTAAGTGTTTCCGCAAGAGGGTCTGCAATTTCAGTAAAGTATTCAGCAATAGCAAACATAGCAGTTATACAAGGAAAAATTCTATTAGATCTTAATTTGCTATGTTGATCTACCCATTCCGTTAATCGAGGATTAATCTCTTGTGCATAAGTAGATGCAGCTCTTCTTGTATGATTGTCCTCTCCGAAGGGATCAAAAATAAGGAAAGAATCAAAAAGATAGTCACGAAGTGTAGGTATGATATCACGATAGAGGTCAGGTAAATCATCTCGTATAGGGGGGAGCTGACCTTCACGAGATTGTTCAAATCTCCATCCACAATATTCAAGATATTCTCGAAATTCTGATTCATGTGCTACATCTGCAAGATCTTTCATTTGGAGCAGGAATCTTCAAGAGTTTAAAATATTACCACCTATAAAAGACAACAAAAAGAAAATAAAAAATAAATTTAAATAATAATGGCCTGCGTTTTCTCGTCCTTCTCAGAATCAAAGTCTGTTACCAATGCTTCAGTAGTGAGGACCATTGCTGCAATGGACGCCGCATTCTGAAGAGCAGTTCTCACGACTTTTGTTGGATCAATGACGCCCGCTTTGAACAGATCTTCATAGCAATCTTTTTTTGCATTATATCCAACATTATCGTTCTTTTCTTGACTCAAATGAGCAATAATCTCCGCTCCTTCTTTGCCTGCATTTTTTGCAATTTGTCTGACGGGTTCCTCGAGAGATCTTCTTACAATGTGCAATCCCACCATTTGATCATTTTCTAAGGGTATTCCTTCCAACACCTTAATAGCGCGGTACAATGTCACTCCTCCACCAGGAACAACACCTTCTTCAATAGCCGCTTTCGTTGCATTTAATGCATCATCGATGCGCATTTTCTTCTCCTTCATTTCCGTTTCAGTTACCGCTCCAACATTAATAACAGCAACTCCACCACCGAGTTTTGCCAATCTTTTTTTAAGATCAGTTTTTCTATACTCAGAATCTTCTTTGGCCAATTGAGATTCAATTTGTTTTTTTCGCGCATCAATATCTGTTCTCTTTCCTTTTCCTTCAACAATAGTTGTTTTTTCGCTATCGACTGTAATCTTCCGTGCAGATCCTAACATTTCGCTCGTAACATTTTCTAGTTTCATTCCCTTTTCTTCTGATATCACGAGAGCACCTGTCAAAAGAGCAATATCCTCGAGAATCTCTTTTCGTTCATCGCCAAATCCTGGAGCTTTGATGGCGCAAACCTTAATAGCACCACGAATAACATTCAACACAATAGTAGCAACCGCTTCTCCCTCAATGTCATCTGCAATTATCAATAGTGGTCGTCCTTCATTTGCAACACTCTCCAGCAAAGGAACAAGTTGTTTCATCCCCGTAATTTTTTTATCAGTGACGAGAATTGAAGGATTTTCAAACTCGCACATCATGTTTTCATGGTCAGTTACCATGTACGGAGAAATAAAGCCACGATCAAACTGCATCCCCTCAACGAGCTCAAGAGAAGTGTCCATACTTTTTGCTTCTTCAACAGTAATTACTCCATTCGTACCGACCTTTTCCATTGCATCTGCAATTAACACACCAATTTCTTCATCATTATTCGCAGAAATAGTTGCAACCGCGATAATCTTTTCTTTATCACGAACTTGAACACTTTTTTTCTGCAAATAATCGACAACTTTCGCGGTCGCTTTTTCAATTCCTTTTTTGACTTCAATCGGATTTGCTCCTGCAGTAATATTCTTCAATCCCTCAGTAATCATCGATTGCGCAAGGAGTGTTGCCGTTGTTGTTCCGTCTCCTGCAGTATCTTGTGTCTTGGTCGCAACTTCTTTGATTAATTTAGCACCCATGTTTTCAAACTTGTCAGTTAACTCAATTTCTTTTGCAATGGTTACACCATCATTGGTCACTAATGGATGAAGTGTTTTGTCAAGAACAACATTGCGTCCTTTCGGCCCCAACGTTATTTTCACGGTGTTTGCAACTTTATCAACCCCTTTCAGCAATGCTTGTCGTGCATGCTCATCAAACATGATTTGTTTTCCGCTCATTTTCTCACCTCTATTCCAACTTCGCTACAACATCCTTGTATTCAAGAATAATGTATTTCTGTCCATCAATTTCAAAGTCATCCGAGCTATAGCCACCATACAAAATACGATCTCCTTTCTTCAACGGCATGGGCTTATCATCTTTTAACGTTCCCACTGCAATCACTTCACCTTCTTTCTTGGATTCTTTTGCAGTATCTGGAATATATAAGCCGCCCTTCGTTCGCGATTCTTCTTCCTTTGGCTTAATAAGGACTCGTTCTCCTATTGGCGTAATCTTCATCATCTCACCTCATCTGAGACAGGGAATATAGAAAAATTTAAAAAAGTTGCTTGTGGTTCTGCCAGAAGCACATTTATTATATAGAAATTCAGAAACATGCACAATTACATCTCTCTGAGCGTTTGCTTCACAAAAGAAAACGCATGAAATAAAATAAACAGCGAATACCCTATCGTGATGATGCTGTCGACCCAAAGGAGACCCGTGAATGTCATAATAATTGCACCCGCAAGAATAGTCACCCATCCGCACACATCTTCAAGATAATGAAACAGAATAACGCGCACATTCATATTCTTCTTTGAAGGATCACGGAGACGGAAAAAAATAAATCCATTAAAAAAAATACCTAGAATTGACAGACCGATAACGAGCGGACTGAGAATAGGTTCAGGATGTTGGAGCCGGACAAGTGCTTCAAATACCAGATAGAGAGAACCAGCACCTAACACCAGTGCATTCACTAACGCTGTTGCCAATCTCACTTTGTTCATAACAGCTGGACGTTTTCCTCTATCGAGCTTCTCGACGCCCCATGAAAAGAGTAGTGCAATAATATCAGTAAAATCATGGAGAGCATCCGAAAGAACAGCGGTCGAGTTTGAAAGAACGCCGCCGACAACTTCAATACAAAAAAAAATGCCATTTGCCACAAGACCGAAGAATAATGCCCGCTCGACTTTACGTGAACTCATCTCTCTCTCCATAAAAAAAGACTATAAAAGAGTTTGTAATGGAAGAAAAGATAGCAAAGCGCAACCAATAAAAACCCTTCAAACATAACGATCGTTATGCAAGAAAAAAGATGGGACATCTTCCTCGCGAGCGTTTTTTTCGTATTGGGATTTTCATTTGTATTTTCTCTACTCGGTGTCTTGCTCCAGAGTATTCTTGCCAATGTTTCGTACACTGTCCAAACCTGGATTGGCAGAATTGGAGGAACAATTATTATTATTTTTGGGATTTATCTCCTTGATCTCATTCATTTACCTTTTCTCGAGCAGGAACACAAAGCACATATTGGAATACGGACAAGATCAACATATCTCACATCATTTCTTTTCGGTGCAGCATTTGGTGCCGGCTGGACTCCTTGTGTTGGTCCCGTCCTCGGTGCAATTCTCTCTCTTGCAGCAACTCAGCCATCGAGCGCATTCCTTCTTCTTTTAGCATATTCATTGGGGCTGGGAATTCCTTTTTTGCTCGTCGGTCTTTTCACCAATCAAGCAAAGGAAGCTATTTCTAAGGCAGGAAAATGGTTGATGTATGTGCGCTATTTTTTCGGAGTTATTCTCATAGGATTGGGAATTCTTGTATTTACCAGTCAATTGAGTAGGGTTGCAAATTTTGAATTTCTCTCCAATATATTGATTGCATTAAACCTTCAAGGCATTACCGCCAGTTCTTCTCTAAATATTGGAATTTCTTTCCTTGCCGGCATTATTTCATTTCTCAGTCCCTGTGTTCTTCCCTTGATTCCATCATATCTCGCGTATCTTGCATCAACGGTGACAAAACAATGAAAGGGAAAACAATTGCGTTGATTATTCTTATTGTCTTGATTATCGGATCAGTTGCGTACCTCGAGAGTACAAAGAATGGTCCTGGGCAACAGGAAGATACTCAGAAATTACAAGCGCAGGGAATGCAAGAATCATCTCAACAAGAGATTGATAAAACACTTCCTCAACAACTGCAAGAAAAAATTGCTGAAAAAGAAAAAACCTATATGCGTGCTCCGGAATTGGCTGGAATTTCTGGATATCTCAATTCACAACCGGGAATTAAAATTTCAGATTTTCGAGGCAAGGTTGTTCTTGTTGATTTTTGGACATATACGTGCATTAATTGCATCAGAACATTGCCCCATATCGTTGAATGGGATAAAAAATATCGAGATATGGGCCTCGTTATTATTGGCGTTCATACTCCTGAATTTGATTTTGAAAAAGACTATGCAAATGTTCAAAACGCACTAAAAAAATACGATATTGAATATGCCGTCGTGCAGGATAATGATTACAAAACCTGGCAGGCCTTCAATAACCGATTCTGGCCACGAAAATATCTGATCGACACAGATGGATTTATTCGATTCGATCATATTGGCGAAGGATCATACGACGAAACGGAAAAACAGATTCAAGAGCTCCTCAGCGAAAGAAATGCGTCAATCCACTATATTCCGCTCTCCACTGTTGCCGATACAACACCAATTAAAGCAACAACACCAGAACTATATCTCGGCTATGATTTCGCGTTGCCTCGTGATCAAAATATTGGAAATGCTCATGGATTTCAGGAAGATACATCAGTGAGTTATACGTTGCCTGATCAACGAGAAAAAGATATTGTTTACCTTGAAGGACGGTGGAAAAGTAATCCTAATAATATAGAAACTACTGGATCATCGACACTGTATCTTAAGTTTACCGCTTCCTCTCTTCACCTGGTCGCATCTGGACTACAGCCAACAAAAGCGAAGATCTTTATTGATGGACATCCTCTCTCAAAAACACAAGCGGGCTCTGATATTACTTTTGAAGGTGATCAATCCATTCTGACCATTGGGCAACCACGATTGTACACTCTTATCAATGCGCCTTATGGGGAGTATGAACTAAAAATGGTGTTTTCCGACTCAGGTGCTTCTTTGAATTCATTTACTTTTGGGTAACGCTCATGAGTAATAAATTGTCGGCGGAAAAAAGTCCATATCTCTTGCAGCACAAAGACAATCCCGTCGAGTGGTATCCGTGGAATGAAGAAGCCTTTGAACGTGCAAAGAAAGAAAACAAACCTATTTTTTTATCGATCGGCTATTCCACCTGTCATTGGTGTCACGTCATGGCCCACGAATCATTTGAAGATAAAGAAGTAGCAGTCTTGTTGAACAAGAAATTTGTTTCCATTAAGGTGGATAGAGAAGAACGACCAGATATCGATCATACCTATATGACCGTTTGTCAAGCGTTAACTGGGTCGGGTGGCTGGCCGCTTACCATTATTATGACGCCAGAAAAGAAACCTTTTTTCGCCGCAACATATATTCCTAAACGAGCACAACAGGGAATGCCGGGGATGATTGAACTTCTTCCTCACATTGCACATTTATGGGAAAACCAGCATGAAAAAATTATTGAGTCTGCAGCAGGTATTACAAAAGAACTTCAAAAAGTTTCTCGAACGGATCCAGGGGAACCACCGACCGAAATAATACTCGATGAAGCGTTTGAGCAACTCTCTGAGAATTTTGATCCGCGGAATGGTGGATTTGGAGATGCTCCAAAATTTCCCTCTCCAAGCTCCCTCATCTTTCTTCTTCGATACTGGAAGCGCACAAAGAAACATCAAGCGCTCGAAATAGTTGAGAAAACTCTTCAATCTATGCGTCTTGGTGGTATCTATGATCACGTTGGTTTTGGATTTCATCGGTATACCATTGATGCAGGATGGATTGTTCCTCATTTTGAGAAAATGCTCTATGACCAAGCGCTCCTCGCGCAACTCTACCTTGAAGCATTTCGTGCAACAAAAAAAGAAATTTATGCACAAACAACAAAAGAAATTCTTTCCTACGTTGAAACATCTCTGCTCTCCCCTGAAGGAGCTTTGTACGCCGGAGAGGATGCAGACAGCGAAGGTGAAGAAGGAAAATTTTATCTCTGGACCGAACAGGAACTAAAAGATAACTTCAGCACAGACGAATTCGACCAGCTTAAGGGGGTCATGAATATCCAAGAAGAAGGAAACTTTGCTGAAGAGTCAACAGGATCTCAAACAGGGAAAAATATTTTGTATATATCGTCTCTTGCAAAAAATTTTCCTAAAGAGATACGAGAAAAACTTTTCGCAATTCGTGACCGTCGCATTCATCCACATAGAGATAACAAAATTCTCGCTGACTGGAACGGATTAATGATTTCTGCATTCGCCCAAGCCTTTCATGTATTTGGAGAAGAAAAATATAAGATCATTGCCGAAAAAGGAATAGCATTCTTTCTTCAGACTATGAAAAAAGATAATCATCTATTCCACCGCTTTTGTCAGGGAGAGAGGGCAATAATAGGTATGCTTGATGACTATGCATTTATGATCAACGCATTGCTCGATCTCGGTGAAGCAACCGGTGATTCAACATATGTTTTATCTGCGTTAGAGTTTACCGCAACAGTTCAAGAAGAATTTTCTGATCCACAAGGTGGTTTTTTCTTCAGTTCATCACATGGAGAGGAACTTTTTTTGAAAAACAAACAGATTTATGACGGAGCCATTCCTTCAGGAAATTCAGTAATGATAGAAAATCTTCTCAGACTCTGGATGATAACAGAGAATCAAATCTATAAGGAGAGTGCAATACAAGCCACCTCTTCTCTCTCACGAATTATTGATCGTTCTCCAGCAAATTTTACTGCCCATCTCTCTGCAATTGATCGCGGAATTGGACCGCACACAGAAATTGTTGTCGCCGGGGATACTAACGATTACCGAGAAATAATAAAAATCATAAACGAAACCTATGATACACAACTCATCGTGTTCCTCAATTCCATCGAGCTCCAAAACGTGAATCCTTTTTTGAGAGAAAGAACTAAAAAAAATGGAAAACAAACGATCTATGTCTGCAAGAATTTTTCATGCAAAGAACCAATCACAGATCTCATGACACTGCGTCAATTATTGCACACTTAAATTTTTGAATAGACGTCGTCAACAGAGATATGTTTCATACATTTCTGATATTCTTTTCCAGTATAGTAACAATCTGGAATCTCACCCTTGTGAACATTAATACAAGGACTATATTCGCAAATATGTCCCTTATAGATAGAGGTACCATGCAGCGGTCCGAAACGAACAGGAAGATTTGGTCCAAAAAGTCCAACTGTTTTTGTTCCCATTGCTTCACCGATATGCATGATCCCCGAATCATTGCCGATAATCAACGAGCAACATTTAACAAGATAAAAAAGTTGAGGCAGTGAAAAAAAACCGCACGTATTAAGAGAATCATTGTTCATTCGTGATCGCACACTGTCATGAAGCTCCTTTTCATGAGGTGCTCCGATAAAGAGTATCTTTGCTTTTCGTTGACGTGCAAGGTGATCAGCTAACTCCGCAAATCGTTCAACTGGCCACATTCGGCTTTTTGCACTTTCTGCGACGCCAACAGCAATACCAACGAGAAAATCATTTTTTTTGAGCTGATGTTTCCTGAGAAAGGAATCCACCTTCTCTTTGTCTTCAATAGAATAATTCAATGCAACGAGGTGAGTCACTTTTTGATGAACACCAAGAGGCTTCAATAAATCCATAAACGTTTGTGCAACATATTGTTTGTCATCGTAAGGAACAGTTTGAGTATATAATCGAGAACGAATTCCATGTGAATAACCAATACTACTCTTCGCAACAAAAAAAGCAATGATGGCGGAAGTATTTAGGTATTCTTCACAATCGATAACAACATCATATTCATGATAATGAGAAAAAATAAATCCGATAATGCTCAACGGCGTCGTATCAATAATGATGGTCTTTGCGTGTCCTACATAAATATCCTTATTTCTCTCCGTGACGAGAACTGTAACATGTTCTAATTCTTTTAGTGCTGGCAGCGTAAGAATAGATTCTCCTACACCCCATAGTTGGATCGCAAGAATGGTTCTCCCTTCAATCTTTTTCTTTCTCAGAAAGAGAGAAAAGAAGACGCAAAGAAATCCACCAATATACTTATCCAAAAAACGGATAACTCCAATCTTCATTTTTTCCGTTCAAGGGCATTTTTTCTCACTAGCTCTTCGACTTTTCGTTGGGTTTTTCGAAGGAGAGAATAATTCAAAAAGACCGCTCCGATTAAAAGCATAAAACCAAGAACCATAAAAAAATCCAGGGTTCGAATAAAGCCACCTTTATACACAAAATAATCAAGCAAATCGGGAAACAATGCAGCAACAATGAATAACGCCCACAACAATGTCCACACACCAAATGATTTTGCGGTAAATTCATTCCGTTTATAGTGAAGAAAAGTAAGATACATCATAAAAATCCCAAACAACAATCCGAGTATTTGAATTCCTAAGACCATGACATTGTTACCTCATAACCATTTAAATTATTTTGCTAATTTCCACCAAAAGAGGTTAAACACAATTTTCATACCATCGATAACCGTCGTTCCTTTATAACGATCGCCATAAATGGTTTCAATAGGAATCTCCTTAAATCGAAAGTGATGAGAGCCAACACGGGCAATCATTTCGCTTTCCATTGAATAATCCACTGCCTCCCAACGAATTTTTGGATAAATCTGAGCCCGAAACGCGCGATACCCTGACTGAGTATCTCGCATGCTCATCCCATAAAGAATTTTTGTAATAGTGTTGATAACCCAATTACCAAAGCGAAGAATGGCGGGCATGTGCTCATTTAATTTTCGATACCCAAATACAATGTCTACATCAGTTAATGCGTCT
>JAHFLI010000186.1 GCA_023255615.1 Candidatus Woesearchaeota archaeon | reverse complement strand
AATTTTTATTGTGATACAAGCTAGAACTATTTTATTCTAACCTCTTTTTTAGTTAGTAGTGGGTTGTTGGTTATTAAAGATTTTGTTTCTGGAGTGCTTAATTGTAAACTCGGGAGCGTTTGTCGATTTTAGTTACGATTACTCTTTCGGTTTCTTCTTGAATGATATAGAGTGCACGAAAGTCTCCAATACGGTATCGAAATATCTTTTCTCCGAAATTAGTTCTTTCTATAAATTTGGAATCGGAAGGAATAGGGTCTAATGATAGTTTTTTTAGTCTTTCAATAATTCTTTCTTGAATTTGTGAATTTAATTTAGAAATAAATTTGTCCGCATCTTGTGAGAGACGAACTTCGTACAACTTATGCAATCCTCTTGGTTTTGCCTGTTTTAATGTCTTCGTGTGCTTTATGTATGGACTCAATGTCGTCTTCATCAAGTATTAGATCTTCATCAAGGAGGCGTTTTTTAATAAAATCGAGATCTCCTTGAATATGGTTGAGTTTTTGCATGATCTCTTTAGTTTGAGTTGTCATGGTTATACTGTAATCTTGTAATTTATATACATTTCTTTCGTATTCTTAGAAAAGCCTTTACTGACCAATATGTCTCACCTGGAACAGAAACTATTATAAGTATATAGGGAATGGTTTGGGTTGTACTTATCATCAGTTCTCAGGAGGAACACACCATGGCTGTAAAGAAAAAAGAAGCTCCCAAAACTCTTAAAGTAAAGTCAATGACTCCCGTAGGTCATTCTCAACCTCACATACAAGCTAATTACTCCCCATCCGTTGCTGCGGTGGATGCACTTGCTACTGCTGCGGGTGGAGCACAGGTACCTGGCGTGCCTCAAATTCCACCTGAGCTTGCTGAAAAACTCAAAGCGATTAAAGATAAATTAGATATGTTCAAGAGTAAACTCGTTGAGAAGTTTGGTGAGTATATTGTAGGAATTGCGTTACTTCCACCTGAACAGGCCCCAGTACCTCCACAGGGTCATCATGCAGGTTTAGAAGGGCAGAGTCAAGCTCATGCTGGACAACAACCTCATTCACAGGGGCTTCAGGGGAACTCACAAGCTCACCCTGCTGGACATACGGCTGCACCAGTAATTGATGATCAAAAGATTTCAATTTTAGTTGTTGTTGATGATACGACTTCAACGAAGATGACCAAAGATGAGTTGTATGCAAAATTCTCTTCTATCGTCAAGAAAACAGCAGAAGAAACGGACAAAAATATTGTTCCACAGAGTATGTTATTGACAGATTTATGGTTGAATTGTTATGATGCTAAGTATGATATTAACAAATTAATTTCCATGAGTGCTCCGATTCATGATAATGGAATGCTTGCAGCAATCAAAATTGCTGAAATTCATAAGAGCATGGTTATTAAGAAATTTGAGAAATATATCATGAGTTATGTCCTTGCGGGTTCCATTACTCAAGGTCGAGCAACGGCGTCGTCAGACATTGATGTGTGGATTGTTATTGATGATACTGATGTTAAGAAAATGACGCGAGTTGAACTTAAAGACAAGTTACGCGCAATTATTATTGGAATGGGAGTTGAAGCCGGCGAGATTACTGGTATCAAAAACAAACTTAACATTCAAGTCTATATTCTCACGGACTTTTGGGAATCTCTTAAAGAAGCAAATCCGATTATTTTTACTCTGTTACGTGATGGTGTGCCATTCTATGATCGTGGTATTTTCATGCCGTGGAAACAGTTGTTGCGAATGGGTCGGATTAAACCAAGCCGTGAAGCAATTGATTTATTCATGAGTACGGGTGAGCAAAGTATTAGTCGAATCAAGTTGCGTTTGAAAGATATGGGTATGGAAGATACATTTTATGCGATTCTTACACCTTCTCAGGCAGCAATTATGTTGTATGGTTTGCCTCCTCCTACACCACGTGAAACGCCTGATGTCATGGAAGAGATTTTTGTTAAGAAAGAAAAATTACTTGAACCAGAATATATCAAAATTTTACGCCGTAATGTAGAGTTACGTAAATCTATCGAACATGGTGACAAGAAAGAATTAACGGGAACTGAACTTGATGAGTATGTGAATGATGCAGAGAAGTTTCTCAAACGTATTCGTGAATTGTTTACTGCTATTGAAGGAATGCATGATGAGAAAAGCATCACTATGCTTTATGATGAAGTCATTACGATTATTCGTGATGTGTTAAAACTCGAAGGCGTTGAGCGTTCTGTCGATGGTGATATTTTACGTCTCTTTGAGAAGGAATTAACTTCGACTGGAAAAGTGCCTGCTCGCTATTTACGTGACCTGCAAGAAATTGCGGAAGCGAAAGATCATTACGATAAGAAA
>JAHFLI010000185.1 GCA_023255615.1 Candidatus Woesearchaeota archaeon | reverse complement strand
GAGGGCGAGGGCTTTTTCAAACCCGATGGCACTGCTTGAACCTTGTGCAAGGCCGGTACTCTGAGAAATATCAATAACTAGTACGATATTCATTTTTCCCTGAGTTGATTTTTCTCCTTCTCCCACCTTCACCGGAAATAATGACTCAATGATGTTGTCTTTATAGGATCCTCGCGCAAATGATTTATCTCCCCCAACGACAACGAGACCATTTCCATCTGCGACATAGTTAGACAGTGTATCAAATCGAGATTCGATGTCAGACGCTTGAAGATTGTTCAACACGACTGCAGAAAAACCATCGAGTTTTTCTGGAACATGGTCTTCCAATTGGACATCGTAAACGCTTTCTAGATTTTTGAAAAGAGGGGAATCTTTTTTGCTCACATAGAGCAGTCTGGGACGAGGAATGACTTTCACCGTTTTGTAGAATATATTATTCTGAGGAAAGAAATCATCCGTCTGAACGGTTGCGGTAATCTTATGATATCCAACTGAAAGTTTGAGTTTAAAGGATTGCGATTCTGCATTTTGTTCATCGATGATTGATTGCCCATCGACAGTTACTGTTACCTGATATGGTCCAACTGATCCGACTTTTTGAATATCAAGGACATATTCAGTATCTGAATCAACAATCGCTTCGCGTGGTCCCATCACGCTTACTCTGATGTCCGAATGAATCGGTTTGATATCGAGTGCATTTACCGTTGAATTTACTAAGGATGCGAAGAGGATCATGTCTCCGAGATCTCTCGTCCCATGGCTGTTACCATCGCTCACCAGGAGCAAATTATCATTTCCTTTAAGATTTGAAAGAACTCCATCTCCGAGCGGCGATTCCTCTCCATATCCAATTGTTCGAACTTCAACAGGTAATCTCTCGCGCAGTTTGGCAATTACTTTCTCGCCGATTGACGTGTCAAAAAGTGAAAATGACGTTGAGTTGTCGAGCAGAACGGTTAACGTCGGATCACCTTCTACCATCTTTTCCTCTGTTCGATAGGGAGATGCAAAAGCGATAATCAAGAGCAGAAAAATAATGAATCGAGTAATAGACATCACTACTTTTGACGCTTTAGTGGATTCTTCATAATCTTGTTGTTCTCCTTTAGACTTAAAGGTGACGAGATTTAGTTTGGCAAAGAGAATTATCACAACGATGAGCGGAATAATGGCAAGGAGGGCCATTGGATACCTTAAACAATAGTTCATATAACAGACATTTGGAATGGTCGGAATGATCATGCGTCACCCCGATATTTTACGATAAGAAGTTCAAGAAAAAGGAGAAGTGAGATGATCCCTAAAATAATAAGATCGAGATTCACTTTCCTTTTTTGTTGCTCCTCTTTACTTCCATTCGGATTTTGTTTCCCTGATTTCAACAGGTTAATAGCATTGACCGTTGATTCTTTCTCGCTCAGAAGATTTGAAGCGACAACTTTCCCGCTATATGAATAAAACCCCGTTTCATCTGCATAGAGTTGAGATCCTTTTGTTGATCCCGAAGGTGTAGAAATAGTTTGTTCTGCAATCGGAATAAGATCTCCCGTTTTGATGTTATAATTGGCTATATCTTCATTTCCTGACAGGAATCCAACTAATTCAGACCAGAATATGGGATATTCTGCAGTTGATTTAAAATCACTTTCTCGATCAAAAATCCCATAATAGACTACTTTTCCACTTCCGTGTTCTTGTAGAATCAACACGGGAAGTCCAGAATCAGTCTTAGCGAGAACAGACGTTCCATTACGTTGAGGAACATCAAAATAAGGAGACTTGGTGAAACAATCGCTGAGTTGCTTGGTAAATCTATTGATAGCGGCTGTGCAGATCGATGTACTTTTTTGTTTGCTTCCGAAAGAAAAAGGCAATAAATCAGAAACGTCAATTGAAGGGAGAGAATTTTGGGCCATAATGACTACACTCCCTCCGTTTTTTGCGTACCTTGAGATTAAGTCAAAATCTCCGGGCACCAGGAGAGTCGGATCAATTTCATTGATAATCACAACATCATGATCTAATTTTTCAGGATTGACTGTCGGCGGGCTTCTTTTCTCAAGAGAGAAATCCGGAGATGCTTTTATCGCTGCTTCAACATAATCATTTTCTTTGAGATTAGTAACGAGAAGAACTTTTGTTTTTTCTTTGAAAGGATTGCTCAAGTACGCACTATTATCCACCATAAAATCATCTTTGCGTTCAAGTTCAATTTTAGTATTTCCCTCTGGTGTATTGAAGGACACTTCTTCGATGGAACCCTCTTCAATAGTGAGTGGCAACCCCTGAATTTTTTCATTATCTTTGTATATATTCAGGTTGGTTTCTATGGTTTTTTTGTTGTAATTTTT
>JAHFLI010000184.1 GCA_023255615.1 Candidatus Woesearchaeota archaeon | reverse complement strand
AATATGCTGATCCATTGTGTAATCAAGGAATTACTGATAGTAAAGAATATCTTAACGTGATTCTCGAAATGATGAAGCAAAAAGGCTATACCATTAATAATCTTGGAATTATGATTGAATGCAAAACACCGAAGATTGATCCGTTGAGTGGCGAATTGCGAACTTCTCTTTCCCGATTATGTCACATTCCTGAAGAGAAAATTGGCATTACTGCTACTTCAGGAGAAGAATTGAATGAGTTTGGAAAGGGATTAGGTATTCAAGTTTTTACTGTTGTCAGCATTTCTCGGAAGAATGATACTCTCTAACTCTTATGCAAAAGTGAATCTTTTTCTCCACGTTGGGGAAAAATTGCATGACGGATACCATAAAATTGACTCTCTTATGCAGGAAATAACTCTTGCGGATGAGATTATAGTTGAGAAACGGGACGATAAAAAAATTGTAATAACGTCCTCTGTTCCGATTCCATTAAAAGAAAATCTATGCTACAAAGCTGCAGAACTATTTATGGATACGTACAAAATCTCTTCGGGAGTTTCAATCTCCATCAAAAAAAATATCCCCCTCGGAGCAGGATTAGGTGGGGGATCAAGCAATGCAGCAACGGTAATCAAATCAATGAACAATCTTTTTAGAGTCCATGCGAGTGTGGACAATCTTATTCCTCTTGGACGAAAAATAGGTAGCGATGTCCCTTTTTTTCTTTTTGGAAAATCAGCGAGAATTCAAGAAACAGGAGAAAAAATAACGCCAATGTCCGAGATTCCGAAGCTATGGTTCGTTTTGATATATCCCAATATCCCGATTTCTACAAAGGAAGTATATCTGTTGTGGGATGAACGGGGAACATCAACCGTTTCTCAAGAAATTAACATAAACTCAATTCAGGATCTTATTTATCTCATGAAAAATGATCTTGAAGAAGTTGTATTTTCTGCCTATCCTGAATTGAGAAACATAAAAGAATCCCTTCTCGATCACGGTGCACGTCATGTGATGCTTTCTGGTTCTGGATCAACGGTGTTCGGAGCTTTTGATTCAGAGGTACATACAAAAAAAACAGCAGAAAAAATAAAAAGAAAAGAATGGCAAATTTTTGTTGCCCATTCCGTATAGTTTTATTCGAGGTATAATCCTACTTTCTCTGCATCGAATTTCCATTCGGCAGATACTCTTTGAGTCCGCTTATAATATTTAACGAGCCTCTTAATCTTCGATTCTGTCAACAGTAATCCTCGCTTAGCCGTTTCATCTTTTTTGTTGAGTAACAAATGTTTTCTGAGAAGCACATCTTTTCGAATAAGTGCCATGAGGTCTTCGGGTAATTCTTTTTGGAGTTTTTTTTCTGCCAGAACAGTAGTAATACTTTTTCCCGTGACTGTCTTGGTGTCTGGAATTCCGTACACATCTCGTAATTGAAGACCGACTTGAGATGGTGTCTTTCCTTCTTTTGCGAGCTTGACAATTAACAGTTCTACTTCCTTTCCTTTATATCTCGACCATGAAGGAACTTGCTTTTTTGCAGGCTTTTTTGATCCAGCCTTTCCTTTTCGTCGTGAATACATTCGTGCCATGATAGTCCTCCGGAGAATCAGCGTGTCTCCAGTATAGGGAAGCAGCGCCGCCCTATCTCTCGATAATCAGTAGGATAGATGATCAGTTTAAAAATATTTGGGTGATGGGTCCGGAGAGATTTGAACTCTCGACCTCTCGATAGCTGACTTGTCCTGGATATCAGTCGAGCGCTATAGCCAGGCTAAGCCACGGACCCGTTTGAATTTTAGAGGTACCTGCCTCTTTATAAAGGTTATCCGAATCATTTCAAAACGTTATTAAGATACCGAAGAGTTAAAAGACTATGAAGAAATTAATTCACCAATACCGCAAAAAGAAAAAAGAAATTGAAGATCGCCTGGCAGAATTTAAGCGAAAATCGCAGGAAGATATTTTTTATGAGCTCTGTTTTTGCCTCCTGACTCCCCAAACGAATGCTCATGTATGCGATAATACAGTAAAAGAATTAAGAAAAAGACAATTTCATAAAAATGAGATTGATCCTAAACCCTCGTTAAGAAAATACGGTGTTCGATTTCATAATAACAAGTCTCATTATCTATTAGTAATGAAAGAGAAGAATAAAGAAATACTCAACAATCTGAATGGTGAAGCTCAAGAGACAAGAAATTTCCTTATACACTATGTCAAAGGTCTGGGATACAAAGAATCTTCTCATTTCTTAAGAAATATTGGATATACTAATCTTTCTATTCTTGATCGCCATATCCTTAAGAATTTGGTGCAGTATAACGTTATCAAAAAAATCCCAAAAAGCTTAACAAGAAAAAATTATTTAAAGATTGAACA
>JAHFLI010000183.1 GCA_023255615.1 Candidatus Woesearchaeota archaeon | reverse complement strand
CATCCAGAAAAGTCATCTGCGGCAAGTTCGCATGTGGATTTTCTTTCAACGCTTGACGGTGAACGTTTTTAATAAACTTCTTTGCTTTATTCAAGTCATCAACACGAAATAGAAAAATCACTTCATTCGAGTTATCATCATTTTGCCAGATATGTTCTACATACATTCCTTGTTCAGCATGGATAGGTGCATGTTCCTTCAACATCAATTTAATATCTTCAAATTGTACATTTTGTAATCGCGTTAAGATGTGGGGCATAGACTAGATAATAAGGCTATGTATATAAAATTAGAGTTATAAATATTCCGCAAACGTTTCTTCATTGACTTTTGCCAGCTTAAGGATTCCTTTCAAAGTTCCAATTTTTAATTCTCGATGATTAGGTACTACTGTTCCTATGTTTCCGTCAACCTTTTTGAGAACAATATGACTCCCCCGTTGTCGAGTAACTCTGAAACCAAAGTGGTTGCATAATATTTTAACACATTCCTTTCCAGAAAGAGATCTAAGACTTGTCACCTTCAGCCACCTCAAACGTTGTAAGAATAGGATGAGAAGTTTCTTTCAAAGGAAACTCTTCCAAATACAACTCAGTGGCTTCTTTTAAATGAGCAAGAGATTCTTCGATAGTCATCCCCTGACTTACTGTTCCTATTTCGGGGCATTGAGCAACATACATATCATCTTCTTTCCGTATAATTGCCGTAAATACTTTCATCGAGAAGCTATAATGAGTTTCCATTTTTAAGACTTCCTTGTAAGATAAGAAAAATAAAAAATTAAACGTCTCGTAAACCGCCAGTAGCTATCTCGATCGTGCATTCTCCGTCTTCGAGGTACGGACTATCGATCAATTTGACGACACGCGTTCCTTTCTTCCCTTTGCGCAAATAAATTCTCGTCTGAGAGTTATGGCCCACAATATGACCACCGATCGCTTCTGTCGGATCTCCAAAGAATGTATCTGGTCGTGCCATGACTTGATTCGTAACATACACACACAGATTATTCGCATCAGCTAATTTCGCAAGAGTATGCATATGACGATTCAATTTTTGTTGTCGATCTGCTAAGGTTCCTCGTCCGATAAATTCTGCACGGAAATGAGCAGTCAATGAATCAACAACAACCAATCGTACATGTAATCCTTCTTTCTTAATCAAATCTTCAATTTTTTCTGCAAGCAATGATTGATGATCTGAATTATAGGCCCGAGCAACTTTGATATGCCGTAATACTTCTTGCGGATCTAATCCTGCTGCAGTTGCCATCTGAGTAATTCTCTCTGGTCGAAAAGTAGATTCAGTATCTAAGTAGACCACATACCCATCTGGAAATTTTTTAATCGTATTTACTGCCAGTGCATGTCCTATTTGTGTTTTTCCAGAACCATACGCTGAGAAAATTTCAGTAATGCCGCCTGATTCAAATCCGCCGCCAAGCAACTGATCAAATGAATGAGATCCAGTTGAGATTCTGACAACAGCTTCTCTTTTTTTCATCAAATCTTCGCCTGATTCAAATCCCATATCGAGAGACGCTCGTGCTTGTGCAATTAT
Source organism: Candidatus Woesearchaeota archaeon (assembly GCA_023255615.1). Taxonomy (GTDB): domain Archaea; phylum Nanobdellota; class Nanobdellia; order Woesearchaeales; family JACQSR01; genus JACQSR01. The sequence continues at coordinate 807 of JAHFLI010000183.1, read as the reverse complement.
GCGTTTCGCAATACTATCTCCCATGCCCGTTGCTTCCATTAATTCAGACGGAGTTGCCATCGCAATGCTCATGAGATCGAGATAGCCGGATGCCTCCAGCTTCTCAGCAGTTGCCGCTCCCACTCCAGAAAGATCGCCAATCTTTGTCTCTTTTTTGACCTCTGTTTTCGGCTCCATCTCTTCCAGTATCTCGTCATCTGTTTTTATATTTTTCCTCGGCATTTTCATTTTTAACATTTGTTCCATCAAATCACCCTTTTTTATTCTTCAGAATCTTTTAACACCAGAAACTCAAACGCCTTGTTGAGCACCAATGCTGCTTTCGGTAAATCATTTTGGCGCAGATTATGCGATGTTTTCCATTCGCCGCCACGATCTTTATACCGTCGCTGAAAAGAAACGGTTCGAAAATCAACAGCATCACCAGCCTTAGAAATTCCGTTATTTTTCCATACAGTAGCCGTAACTGCTCCACAACTAAATCTTTTTTCAGGAGAATTTTTATCTCCATCAACAAACTCTTCCATAACGCACCTCCTTTGCTGTTCGCGTTTTGTTTCATCCCATGTCGGGGGAGTTGCTTTACTCGTTCTTAGTCAACCCCGTTTATATATCTCACAACATCCTGGCCAGTGACCAGTGGGATCATAATAGTAAAGATGGCCATCTTCAGCGTCTTTCCAATGCAGAAAGAAAGAAGTTGAGGAGATTAATAAAATCAGACGACGATTTTGCGAAAGAAAAACATTAAAGTTGGTGAATTTTTAGAAAAGATGTAAATTCTATGAATAGACTATATGGGCAATA
>JAHFLI010000061.1 GCA_023255615.1 Candidatus Woesearchaeota archaeon | reverse complement strand
CAAGATCAGGCTCGTTAAGATTTCTTTTCTTCGGAGTTTTTTTTCGATCATATCGTATACCACTTGTCACAACATCAATGGGGACATGACAAATAACTTTTCCCTGCTGTCGAATGACGTAATCTTTCTGAGTTGTTACTTTTCCGATAACTGATGCCTGCGCGCCCTGGGAGATCTTCGGTAATTCAAAATCTTCATTATAAATTCTCAAAATAGTTTTAGTAAAAGAAGGAGGACATATCCAGGTAAATCGTTCCTGAGTTTCCGAGCAAGCGATCATGAACGGGGGAATATTCATTGAGGTATGAACGTTGTCAAGATCCAGTTCAATTCCCATGTTGGCATCGCTTCCCATTTCAGAAGTAGAGCACATAATTCCTCCAGCACCCATATCTTTGAATCCCAATTCAACGTGGTGCTTTCGAGCTTCATCGAAAACGGCATAGGTTGCACGAATTAACACATTTTTAAGAAAAGGATCTGGAACTTGGACAGCGCCTTTATTACTTTCACGATCGTTCTCATCCAGAATTAACGAGGCAAAGGCAGCACCACCGAATCCAGAATTATCGGTTGCTTTTCCGACAATGACCACATCAAATCCTTCAGAGTTTTTTGGTGCTTTGCTGTGAATAATATCCTTTTCTTTAATAATTCCTAAGCAAATAGCATTAACAAGACAATTTTCATCAAATGAATCATTAAAATAGACATCACCTGCTAATATTGGTATACCAACAGGATTTCCATACCCTGCGATGCCATCGACTACCGCATTGGCTATATATCTAACATAATTTTTGTTTTTTCCGTAAGGATTTCCAAATCGTAGTGCATCTCCTGTTGCAACAATGCGGGCACCCATGCAGAGAACATCTCGCAAAATTCCTCCAACACCTGTTGCTGCACCTTCATAAGGAACAACTTGAGACGGATGATTGTGACTTTCATGTCCAAAAACGACACCGTAACGCTCTTTTCCAATAGTGGTCAGATAAAGAATCCCGGCATCTTCTTCTGGACCTTGAATAACGTTTGAGGCAGAAGTTGGGAGCATTTTAAGAACATGACGACTACTTTTATAACTTGAATGTTCTGACCACTGAATATTGAAAATGTGAATCTCCGTTAATGAAGGATCTCTGCCAATAAGAGAAACGATTTTTCTGGCTTCTTCTACAGTGAGCGATAGCGCATTTTTTTTGAGAAAATTTTTTAGATCACTATCAGAAAAGGTACTAATCCTTACTAATTCAACATCTACCTCCCCCATGATGCAGAAGCTCTTCTGCTTCTTTATATACTTTTTGTTGCAACACGATTACGAGAAATATTCTCCTTGCGTCCTTGTTTCTCAAGAATTTCAAGAATCTTTCCTACAACATAAAAAGATCCGGTGACAAGGACAAGATCGTTTTTTGATGCCATTTTCTGCGCATTTCTCAGAGTACCCACATAATCTCTATTAACAAGAGCGACATTTTCTCGCTGAATATATTGATAGATTATAAGAGGATCCAACATTCTTTTTGATTGCGGTTCAGTGAAAATAAAATAATCAACGACTTCTTCAAGACGGGCTACCATTGTTTTCCAATCTTTATCATTAAGACAGCCAAAGATACAAATGATTTTCCTTTTTTCAGATTTTTTGAGAAAGCTGACCAATTGTGCAATCGCTGATGGATTATGAGCAACATCCAACAACACATTTCCTATACGGTGCAATCTCCCCTTTATTTTGACATGCAACAGTCCTTTTTTAATCTCGCTCCTTGTTAACCGAATCTTTGCAACCTGAAGAACCCGTACCGCAATTGCTGCATTTTTTTGTTGAAAATCGCCGAGAAGAGGCGTAATAACTTTTTTATGTACAACCTCTATCTTACTATGCCTCCCGCGTGCAATCTTTTTGATTATTTTTAATGGAACTCCAGAAGCTCCGGTTACAACTGGAATGTTTTCTTTTATGATACCACCTTTTTCTATCGATATTTGTTCTAAGGTATTACCTAGGATATCGGTATGCTCATAGTCGACCATCGTGATTACAGAAACAATAGGTGTAACAACATTCGTAGAATCTAGTCTTCCCCCTAGTCCAACTTCGATAACACAATAATCCACTTTCTTTTTGTAAAAAAGAAGGAATGCCATGCAAGTAGTAATTTCAAAGAATGTTTGATCAGTCACATGAGGTAAAACTAAGTTAAAAATATGGACCAAATCATTATCACTTACTTCTTCATTGTTAATCTGAAATCGCTCATTAAAAGAAATAAGGTGAGGAGAAGTGAACATTCCAACCAAATATTTTTGAGAAAGAAGAGAAGACATCATTGCACAAACGCTCCCCTTTCCATTTGTTCCTGTGACATGAATGATTTTCAATTTTTTATGAGGATCGCCAACTTTTTTCAATAATTCTTCAGTAGGTTCTAAAACGAAATGCCATTTTTTTTTGTTATCCAGATCATAGAGATAGGTAATCATCTGCTGATAGTTCATGACCTAAAAAAAAGATTGCGGTATATATTAATGTTGGCGAAACCACTCAATTTCTTCTTTCGTAAGATCTCGATAATCACCTGGTTTTAATCCATGGAGGTTTACCGTTCCAATAGAAATGCGAACGGCAAAAATAATCTCATAGTGAAGATCAGAGAGAACATGAAACAAAAGATCTTTACTTTGATGAGTTGAAATCTCAACAATTAAGCCTCTTCTTTTGAGGTGGACTGGTCGCAACATCGTCTTTTGTTTGGTGACTATTCCTCTCTCAAGTCTTTCTGCATGACCGTCAGTAAGAACCTTATTTAACTTCAGACGATACGTCTTTTGTATCTCAAAACGAGGATGCATGACTCTCTGCGCAATCTCACCGTCATTTGTCAACAAAATAAGCCCTTCCATGTTCCGATCAATCTTATCAACAGGAATAAGGTAATCTTTGACACCTTTCTGTCGCAGAAGATTAACCACCGTACCTCTTCCTAATGCATCACGTGCTTCTGAAATGATTCCTTTTGGTTTATTGAGAATAATATATCTTTTTTTTACAGGCATCACCAGTTCTCCATTTACATGAATGCGATCTGTTGCGAGATCAGCCTTTTGTCCTATCACTGCAATTTTTCCATTTACTCTCACTTGCTTTTGTTGGATAAGCTCCTCAGCTTTCCTTCGTGAGCAAATACCTTCGTTAGCAAGAATTTTCTGAACACGGTCCATTTTATTCTTTATGATGATCTCCTTAATAATGCTTTACAGAGAAGAGAACAGAAATCTTTATTAAGCTTGAGGAGGAAAAAAGAAGAAAAGGAGGCGCGTTATGGCAAAGTCACCAATTATTTCTCACGAAGAGCTTAAGGATATTACCTTACCTTCATTTGTATTAAGCTTGTTGGCTGGTCTTATCATTATTCTCTTCGGAGTGTTTGAAACAATAGGATATTACAACAATCCAACTGATCCCAATGTGTTAAAATTTGGTAGCGGAATTTTTGTCTTTAGTATTTTTATTCATTTTAGTGTTGCTGTGCTTACCCTTTTGAGCAGCATCATGGTGAGAACAGAACACCATAGCTTAGGTGGAAGCATTCTCCTCCTTTTGGTGAGCGTTGTTGGGTTTGTTCTTGGAGCAGGATTCTTTATCGGCCCTATTCTTGGAATTATTGGGGGTATATTGGGACTCACTGAACACGAAAAGCTTATCAAGCATCAGTTCTAAATTATCGAGAAAACGGGAAAAGAGACCCCTAACGAAAAAACTGAACCTTGTTCTAAAGAAAGAACTTATTCTTAAATGTTCCTATTTGTGTTTATGAGTATGAGAATCTTTCTTTGAAGAAGGAAAGAGCCCAACGAGCAGATGAAAGCAATGAGCAAGAAGGAAAATCAGCAGTGTCGCTATAGTCACATTCAGCAAGAGGATGGTATGAAGAAAACTAAAAAATGAAGAAAGATAAGGATACGAGATGAAGATAATGGTAGTAAAAAGAGTTGAAAGCAAATAAAAAGGATATAATCCTCGTTTCTTGATATCTCCGGGAATTCTAAATGCCAAAAGAGCAAGAATAAAAAAGTTAATAAGAAAGGCTGGCAATGAAGAAAGAAGTGGAAAGAGAAGAAAGATCACAAAAACGATCAACAAAATGGCCATGATGTATTCAATCATAGATTTATCCGTATCTCGATTTTATATAAACATTTCTGAAAAAGAAGTGCGGAGTGCAGGGTTCGAACCTGCGTAGGCACTAAGCCAACAGGTGTCTTTCGTTCATCGCAGAATTCTGCTCATCACACCTAAGCCTGTCCCGTTTGGCCACTCCGGCAACTCCGCATAATACTAAATCAACGATAGTTGTTATAAAAAGATATCGGATATCTCTTGATTGAAAATATCATCAGAAAACTAAAAAAGTTATTTCTTATAATACCGATAGGATCTCATCCTTTTTGATTTTCCGTATCCGCAAGAAGCACATTTCTTCTTGCTAAAATGGTACGTTCTCTTACCGCATCTGCGGCAGTGAATCATATTTTTCTTTCCAGACTTTCTACCGTGAGAAGAAGTTCCTTTCATCTATGTCCCTCTATTTTTCTGGTGAAATCAAAATGATCGTATCGCCACGCACAAAGACAACGCCAAGCTTCCTCTTGGTTTCTCCGTCAACCATCTCTTCAGCGTTCTCAAGAACGACATTAATGTGAATATCAAATGCCTTTAAGGTTCCAACGAGCTGCTTTTGATTCTTTAATTCAACAACAATTCGCTTGTCACGAGCCCGATTAAGAGCATCTAAAGGTCTGCTTGCTTCCATAAGTATCACATCGAAGGGACCCCCATTGAGTATATAAAGGTTTTGAATGACTAAAACCAATGCGGGTTTTTCAATATCCCTTGCACATTATTATCGGCTCGGTCCTGCAATGTGATAAGCATAGGGGGAAAAAGGAAACCTATTTAAATCGATTACTACCTCGAATTTCCATGGCACGCTCTCAGCAAAAGGCATATGCAAAAGAAACGGGAAAGAAATATCATCATTCTCGAAAGAAGAAACTCTATGAATTAGGAAGAGACCCGACCTTTACGAAAATTGCTGAACGAAAGGTCAGCCCAGTGAGAGTTCGCGGTGGTCATGAAAAGAGAAAATTACTTTCATCTACTATTGCAAACATCTTTAATCCAAAAACGAAGACCTATGTTCAAGCATCAATAAAAACTGTCCTTGAAAACCCTGCTGACAGAAACCTTGTTCGAAGAAATATTATGACCAAAGGAACAGTTGTTGATACCAATATCGGCAAAGCTCGAATTACCTCACGGCCTGGTCAAGACGGAATTATTAATGCAGTTCTCCTTTCATAATTTTTTAAATGTTTTTTATGTTGATTGTGTTGACATAGAACATACTTTTTGAGATCGAGTGAAGAGGACACATTGGAAAAAGCAATACCTTTAAATAAATGGTTTCTTAAGAAAACCTTATGTATTTTCCGTTTTCCATATGGTTAATCGTAATCATTTTTGCTACAATAGTTATTTTTTCTTTCATACACCACATTATTAAAGCGTTTCTTGTTTTAGTAACGGTCATTCTTGTTTCAGGAGTTATTATTCTTCTTATTACCGGCTATTCAGTGTCAAAAGATTTTTCTGATATTTCACATCATCTCGGAGATTCAAAAAATCTTTTCCTCATATCGATAGATGGAACGATTGAAACGGGTTATGTTGTTGAAGGCAATACATCAAATGGATTGACCCAAGCAGAATTAGAACCTTACCAACATAAGACCGATTTTTCTGATCAGGTTCAGTATTACAAAATTTTCGTCATTAAAGATAGTGCATTAGAGAGTATTACTGCCCAAAAAACAGTGTTAAACGGGCATGAGATTACCCAAGACCAATTAAAATCTGTTCTTCGCTCCAATGATCCACAAACACTCTTTGAACAAATCACCCAACTTCATGTCACCGAACCTTCTGATCCTTCATTGTTTAAGCTTTTCGTGTTGAACAGATTTATGAATAGTGATGATATTTTTGGCATACCTCTTATTTTGTCGATCAATGAAGGGAATGCCGAAGTATTTCCAAAAACTCCTGCTATCCGTTTCTTGGAAGAAATTCCAACCTCTTTTCTTCGTTCAAGATTGGAAGACATCAAAAATCAGATTGAGGATCGCGCAAACAAATTTAGAGGTGAAGTCTGATGGGATTTCTGGATAAATTAAAATTCTGGAAAAAAGAACCCTCGCTTGATTTGGGACCAGAACCAGAATTGGGTTTAGAGTTCGGAAGAGGATATGAATCAAAGGACGGACAAGATCAGTTTGCTTCTCCATCAAATGACTATTTCCAACAACAACGTCCTACCTTCTCTCCTCCTGCTAATCCCTTTCAGTCACAATCATTTCAACCTGCATATCCCCAACAAAATGAAATCATCAATAAGAACATTGAAGTTGTTTCAAGCAAGTTGGATGCGCTGAAAGCAACACTCGATGCGTTGAACCAACGGATGGAAAATCTAGAACAAATTGCACGGTCTGAACAGAACAGAAGAAAAGGATGGTAAAAAAGAATGTTCTTGCGTTGTGGATAGCTGCAGTTATCTTTGTGGCCGATCAGGCGGTAAAATACATTCTTATATCAACAATAGGCATTGGAAACTCATTAGATGTTATTCCAAAAATCTTTTCTTTCTCAATCATAACAAATGAAGGCATTACGTTTGGATTATTCCAAGGAAACAACATCCTCTTTGCATTTGTCACTCTTATAATTATAGGGGTGATCTTGTTTTTTTATCATTCGATTCCAAAAGCGAGCGTATCGCAAGTAGGAATTGGATGCATTCTTGGCGGGGCATTAGGGAATTTGACTGATCGTATTTTCCGAGGTGCAGTCGTAGATTTTATTAATGTTCACGTGTGGCCTATTTTTAATCTGGCAGACTGTGCTATCTCCATCGGAGTTGTGCTCCTTATTTATCAATTCTCTAAAGAAAATTAATTCTCAAGAGATTCAAGATCCTCAGAAGTCTTTTGCCTATGCAGAACTTCTTCTTTCCTTCCAATGGTAACTACGGCCATCAAAAAACCCCCTATTGAACTCAAAAGAGTCATCCCAAACATCCACGATGCTTCTTTACGAAAAAGAAAGAAGAGAAAAAGATAACTCATCATGATGAGAAAAGAAACGGAAAGAAATATCGAGCCCCATCGCATAAGATGCAGCGCTGATAAAAGCCCAAGGAAACCAAGTCCTATGAGGGCGATAAGAAAAATCATCTGAACATAGAAGATGTTTCCATGAAATTGAAAAATAATGAGAACCATCCCGAGAAGAGATATCAAAAGAAA
>JAHFLI010000060.1 GCA_023255615.1 Candidatus Woesearchaeota archaeon | reverse complement strand
GAGATGTGGACAAAATATAAAGCTCCGATTCCTTTAATGACCAAGATCGTTCTCCAGAATTTGAAATGAAAACAATCGAAATCCCAGGATCAAAAAGTTACACGAATCGTGCATTACTTATTGCAGCGTTGGCAAAAGGAAAAACAATTCTAAAAAAAGTTCTTGTCAGCGATGATACGACCTACATGATTCAGGCATTACGCGCGTGTGGAGTCGCGATTGTAGAGCACGATGATTCGCTCGTCGTTTACGGTGGAAAAATCAAAGCGCCGAAAGATAATCTCTTTGTCGGAAATGCAGGAACGGCCATGAGATTTCTGACGACGTTTGCATCGCTCGTTCCGGGAAGAACAGTCATAACGGGCAGCAAGAGAATGCACGAAAGACCAATTCAGGATTTGCTTGATGGCCTCTCTCAGTTAGGAGTGAACGCAACATCGCAGAAAAAAAACAGATGTCCTCCTGTTGTTGTCGACCATGATTTTGACGGTGGGAAATGTATCATGAATGGATCAAACAGTTCTCAATATTTTTCTTCCATTCTCTTATCTGCACCCTACGCAAAAAAGGATGTCGAAATTGACGTCAAAGGAGAGCTAGCGTCAAAGCCATATATTGATGTCACAATCGAGATTATGAAAAATTTTGGAGTGAAGGTGGTAAATAAAAATTACAAAAAGTTTATCGTTAAACATAACCAAAAATATAAGGCACGGTCATACACTATTGAAGGCGATGCCTCAAACGCATCATACTTTTTAGCTGCTGGCGCCATTATGGGAAAACCAGTGCGAGTTACGAATATCAACTCCCAATCAAAACAAGGCGATATTCATTTTGCTGATGTGCTCAGAAGAATGGGATGCACGATAAAAAAAGGAAAGAATTGGATTGAAGTGCGGGGGGAAAAATTGAAGGCCATTACGATTGATATGAATGCGATGCCCGACATCGTGCAGACATTATCTATTGTTGCACTTTTCGCGAAAGGAACAACAAAAATAAAAAACGTTCCGAATCTAAGAATAAAAGAAACAGATCGCATTCACGCGTTGGCAACTGAACTGAGAAAAATTGGCGCACAAGTAAAAGAAAATAAGGATGGACTAGAAATTACTCCCGGAATTTTTCACGGAGCGTCAATTGATACTTACGATGACCATCGCATGGCCATGAGTTTCGCTATTGCGGGATTGAAAATCAACCATATGAGCATTCAAAACCCGTTTTGTGTCAGAAAATCATTTCCGAATTTCTGGGAAATATTTGAAACCCTCCTCGATAAACCACCAATGTACTGTACTTCAGCAGAGTTTCGGATGAAGTAATTATTTTACAACACCAATAACTTTTGCCGCATATGCTTTGTTTTGTGCCAATGCAGCATCAACGGCACCAGGTATTCTTACTTTTCCACCAATTTGCTGATAAGTTCCAGTAGGGGCAAATTCATCAGGACCACTCAAAACGAGACCCATAAACTGTTGTTTCTCTAAGCCAAGGAATCTATTTTCTGAAAGACTACCATTGCCACTAGAGTCTCCACCAGAAACAACAAATGTAACAGCGTCGACGACTTTTTGAGCATATCCTGGATTGTGTTTGAAGGACGGAGCTTTTGCGAGAGCCGCTGCATATTGTGCGATTTTATCTGCAAGATGTTCTCTTGTCGTGGGACCATTAACTGGCACATACACTTCAGATTGTCTTTCAAAGCGTCCAGACTTTATATCATCAACAGCATCCGCAAGCAAGTGAGGTGGGGATGGAGTAATTCCATCTCTTTCAGATATCCATCCAATGTGACGTGCATGATAACCATTCTTACTTTGATATTTTTTAACACCTAGTAATCGATCTAGTGCAGCAGCAACATAAACATCAGGACTAACTCCGGGATTTAAACCGTTGTTTGTTGCTTTCCTATATTCTTCGACAAGAACCTGAGTTATTCCTCCTCCACCTGGCAAAAGTCCAGCCAAAACCTCTGGGAGTGAAAGGACTGCATCTCCTGTTATTCGTTGCCATCCGCCAAGACCAATTTCAAGCCCACCACCTAATGCCATCCCATCTTTGGCGACAAGAATGGGAGATTCAGATAATCGTATTTTTCGATTTAATGCCTGGAAACAATCAATTAATTTCCCTATGATAGATTCTGCTTTGTCCCGGTGTCCTTCTGCGGCAAGGAGACTTAATCCAGTCATTAACCCGAGATTTGCGCCAAAAGAAAAAATTCCTGAACCATATCGCTCTCTCGGAGTTCCATGAATAATTAATCCATCGTATTCTCCTTCTCTTGCCAAAGCGATTGCTTTACTTAATCCAGAAATTACGTCCAGATCTATTGCACCAACTTTGGTTGTAATTTGAACAGCAAGGATGTTATCATCAGTCGGTTCATATAAAGTAACACCACTTAGTTTTTCTTTCACCCTACTTGGATCTCTTCGAATAATTTCAGGAACAATAACTCTCCCTTCAAGTGGAATTTGTTGATGAGTACTTAGACCCATATCAAAATATTCTGTATCTCCGACTGAAGTTAATCGCAAAGGTTCTCCATTTCCCTTCGATGAGACTGCTTTAAGATACGCAGGCACTTCTTTTCCAATCGCTTCAATTTCAGCAATTACTTTATCAGTTCCTACTATTCTAAGGAGTGTTGCAGGACCTCTTCTTCCATACCCCCATTCCATTGCATCATCTAGTGTTCGTGGATTTCCGTCAAGAGTAACACGAGGAAGTTCGTGAAATGCATGCCCTATCCATACAGCGAGTTCTCGACGATATTCTGAACGATTTTCCCAAAGTTCCTTTACAACATGAGGGAATTCTTTTGGTAAACGTGCAGCGTAGGCAGCGAGATCAGAAGGAAGTTGACGAACTTCCCTAACAGTTTTATCATTCGGATCATAGACTGCTGCTTTTACTTTTTTTTGATAAAAAGTTGCACCGTCTCTATTCATATCACGGGCAAACTGAGGCAATACAAAATCAGGTCTTGCCCAATTATCATCGAGCAAACTTTGAGCCATGAGATCTGAAACTCCAATCATTGTTTTGAGTTTCACTAAATCAGCTGTTCGAAACGGACCAGCAGCTGCACCAACCGCAGGACCGAAAAGAAATTCAAGTTCTTCAAGTTGACCTCCTTGAGCCAATAAATTCATTGCTCGAGCCATGGTATATGCTCCAATGGGATTTGCAACAAATCCAGGAACATCTCGAGTATGGACAATTGATTTTCCGAGAAGTTGAACATAGTGGTCAATTTGTGCGAGCAATGCATGTCCGCCAGCGACACTTGATTCTGTCTCTACTAAAGCCATTCGATCTGCTGGGTTAAAGAAGTGAGTTAACCCTAATATCCTATCGAGACCTTCCGGTTTTCCTTGTGCAATTCTACTAAGGGGAATAGATGAAGTATTCGAAGTAAGAACAAGAGTTGGATGCACGTGTTCTCCTATGAGATCATACAACTCGCCTTTTCTAGCAGGATCTTCCGTGATAACTTCAATTGCCCAATCAGTTGCTGGCAAAACTTCTTGAGTATCTGCCATAGCTCCAAAATGTATGCGAGCAATATCATCTGGGACATGAATTCGGTCAGAAAGTTTTATATGCAGCAGAAGATGTCTCTGCAGTAGACCTGTCAATATCAAGAAGATGAACCCTCTCAAAAGAACCAGAATTAATAAGAGCGGCAGTAATACCTGTGCCCATATCACCAGCACCGAAAACAGTTGCAACAAGACCTCGCCTTTCCATCATATTCACCCCATCCTAAATTTAGCGAAGAAAGAGTAGGGCACTATAAAATAGTTTCCAAAATGAATGTCAAATAATTGTCTCAACTCAGGGACAACTTAAGATGAAGTAATTAATTTCTTTTTCTTTTTGGTAATGATTGAACGTGTTCAAACTGAAGAAAGATGCCAAATAAGAATAACGAAATGGAAATAAGTTCAAAAAAGCCATTGACATGAATGGGAATGATGACAATATTTTCCTGACGAAGGACAGTCATTATTTGCTCAACAACATAGACAAGAATAGAAGCAAAAATAAACTGCCATGGAAGAATAAATATTTTTTGAGTGATGTTCGGGACGCGGAACAAAAAGATAAACAAAAGGATAGTGATAAAAACGAACAGAAGATTATAGAGAGGAGCAACAATGCTCAGGGCTGAAGAAAGATCATTACTCACGCATACCACCATTCACGATGAGAATTTGCTGAATTAAAGAGTACATCATAAAAACTAAGATAAATGACGGGATGACATGAGTAATCCATTCATTGTGATGGACACCAAATGTGCGCAATGCACCGATAATCTCTTCAACCACGAATAGCAGAAGAGCGATGAGTAATGGCTTCCATGCACGGAGATGGCCGAATCGAGAACTCATTTGAAAAAGGGCAAATGTAAAAGCCCCTGCTATAAGTGCAAGAACAACAGCACCGAGTTGAGCAATTCCATACACCCAATCATAAAGTGAGAGTATCATTCAGTGCACCCCTGAGGTTTTTGATAATGAAATGTTTGATCGAGGCAGTCAATAAGATTACCATTGTCTTCTATTTGGGGAGCAATGCTCACCTCAAGTGGTGTCCCAACCTTCTCAAGTGGAACTTGAATATGGGCACCATCCCCGGGAGACAGAGGTTCAGTCAATGGATGATCAATATTAGAAACCCCTAATGATCCCAATACGCGGATCTTCACATTATCTATAGACAATCGATTCGAGTTATCAAGAGCGATATGTAATATATTTTCTTTGGTGCAAATAAAAGGACGATCTTGTATAGTTACCACATTAATGAGTACACCAGTGCATTTCTGATTCAATTCATTATGATCAAGAGCAAACTCTGCATGGGATGAAACATATGATGAACCAAATCCCATGGTTATACCTCCAACGGCCATGGCAAAGGATAATGCAAGAATGAATCCCATAATAGGGGTTACTTTAAACTTGGTCGGACCCAGCTCCATGATTGAACATCTCAATCTATTATTTAAAAAAGTATTGATTCTCCCAAAGACTTTTAAAGTTTTGAACTACATAAAGCTCATGCATATTAATGACTCTGACAAACATTACCTGTTTTCTCTTCTCTACGCCTCAGGTATCATTTTATTCTGGCGAGGAATTTGGGAAGCGATTGCCCAAGTGCCGATTATTGGCAATGTTTTTGTGTCTTTGTTTCTCGGACTACTCATCATTACATTAACAGGGGTTATTTACAAAGAATTTGACCCGATTGGTCAAAAACTCAACAACGTCACACGCTTACTACATGATATAATGAATGAAGCGAAACAAGGAAAAAAATACGAGATTCATTACTATGATCACGTATCAAAAAAACATCAAATTGTTCACGCGCATAGAATCAAATCGATTGAACATAATTATATTATTCTTGAAGAAAAAGGAAAAGAGCTCTTTATCCCCATTCATCGAATTAGTCGAATCCATCATCAGGGGAAAGTAGTGTGGCAGAAGTAAAAAAGAATTGAAACAGAAAAAATGTCAATAGAGTGAGAAACTTTAAAAAACAACATCACTCACGTAATGCATGAACCTCATCTTGATTGGATATCGTGGAACAGGAAAATCTTCTGTAGCAGGAATTCTTGGAGAAAAATTGGGGAAAAAAGTTATTTCAGTAGATGAAGAGATTGTCAAAAAAATTGGAATGACTATTTCAGCGTTTGTTGAGAAAAACGGCTGGGAAAAATTCAGAACAGTAGAAACTAACGTTCTTAAAAACGCTATCACAAAAAAGAAGGTTATTATTGATTGTGGTGGAGGCATTATTGAAAAAGATGAAAACTTTCCTCTCTTAAAAAAAGGAAAAGTGATTTGGTGTACTGCAGATGTTGAGACCATTGTACAGAGAATAAAAGACTCCAAAGATCGACCAAGTTTAACAGGAAAATCATTTACTGAAGAAGTTGAAGAAGTGTTAGAGCGAAGAAATCCAAAATATCGACGTGCTGCCGATATCATCATCAAGACAGATCATCTTTCTGTGCAACAACAATCCCGTGAAATCATAAAAAAAATAAAATAATTAATTCTTTCCTGGCTCAATATGGATCAGCACATTAGCAATTCTCTCATTTGACGAACAAATAGTGTCTTTCACCGTATGAGAAATGCTATGCGCCCTACGCACCGACATCGTTCCTTTGACGCGAACATGAAGATCAACGTAAAAATCAAAACCAACTTTGCGAATGGTGCATTTATCCAATGATTCTACTCCATCAACCGTCAGTGCAACGGTGCGAATTTCTTTTTCAAGCACGGGTGAAGGCGATGCATCCATTAATTCTCCCACTGCCGGTTTCAATAATCGAATCGCGTTGAAGAGAATAACACCAGAAGCAACTAAGGCTGCCCACGTATCCGCACTTTCGTAACCTGGACCACCGATCAATGCGATTGAAATTCCTACAAATGCTGCAGCCGACGTGAATGCATCACTCCGATGATGCCACGCATCTGTTTTAACTGCAATGCTTCCCACATCTTTTCCGACGCGAAATAAAAATCGGAAAAGAAATTCCTTAACAATAATAGCAAACACGAGAACAACGAGTGTATACGACGCAGGGGTATGATGAGGAAGAATAAGTTCTCGAATGCTTTGAATCACAATAACAAATGCCGCAATAAAAAGACTTAACGAAACAATCACTGCCGCCATCGGTTCTGCTTTTCCGTGACCATACGGATGATCATGATCAGGTGGCTTTGAAGAAATTTTTAATCCCATCCATACAATAAGAGAACTAAACACATCTGCAGTGGATTCGATTGCGTCGGCAACAAGAGCATAGGAATTCCCAAAGATACCCGTCATCGCTTTGAGTAATGCAAGAAGCGCATTGACAATAATTCCAATAAATGTTGACTTCATTCCTTTCAATGCAGGATGCTGTTTCATAGCCATGCATTCCTTATTCTACATAAAAGACTTTCGAATAATTATCGTCTCTATTGAAAATAGTTGATTTTCCGAAAAAATGTTTTTATTTAAGGTGGATTCGAAAATCTTCCGACGATAAAAAGAAAAAGTATATAAATCGATTCAGATCACGTAAGAGTATGAAACAGGAAACCATTCAAGGCACAAAAAAAACTACCCTAACAGACAAAGAAATTATTGATCATATCAAAGCCAGCTTCGCGGATATCGATTTTGATAAATTAAGGAGTGAATTAAAAGGTAAGAAAGGATACAATAAAGCAGCTCAAAGTTTTATTCGGGGATTGGAAGATGCAAAGGCCGGCAGAATTTCTCGATGGAGATAACTACTGATAATAACTTTTGACATATTCACGATACAAAAGAAAATTTGATTTTATAACATCGA
>JAHFLI010000182.1 GCA_023255615.1 Candidatus Woesearchaeota archaeon | reverse complement strand
TTTTCTCTGCAATTTCTTTTATCGTCGGTGCTTTTTCTTTTGAAATATTTACGCTGTGCACAAATTCTAATTCCATTGCATCGAGATCTAATGCTCTGACGTGCGCAATTCCTTTTTCTGTGTTTCCTGCACTACATGATGTGGGAATTCCTGCAGTGCCGAAAAGGAGCTTGTCCATACTCTTTCTAACTTTGCTCCCTGTTATAAAATTTGTTATTATGGTAACTCAATCTATATATAGCATCCATTTCTGCCAGTCTTTTATGGGTGGAATAGAAGCCATTGTTGATAGCTTTTCAGGAAATGAAATTACTACTCGATTAATTGGAAGACTTGAAAATGTAAGAGATGGAATTATTTCTCATTCATATGATCCTCAACGAACAAGTATCGAAATTATGTCTGCGTACCGCGATTTTCATCATGATGTCTTTCGATTAGGAATTGAGAATGCTCAATTACGATATGAACGAGAAGTTGAAGATAAAAAAAGAAGGGGTATGTTCGATCCCGATGATCTTCGTCATTACGAAGCGCATCAAGCAGATCCTAAACCCCATGTTGCATTTGTGACAATTGGTGGAATGGCGAGACATGATTCTGCGTATCTTTCCGATTTGGACTATCGGTGGATATCTGAAGGAGAATTATCGCCTTTTGAGAAACATCTTCGTGCATCAGTCCATTATTTAATCTGGAACGCTACAGGACATGTTAATGCTCGAGCGTATGGTGGCCGATTAAGCCAAACATCATTAACGAGTGTTGATTTTTCTCTGAAAAGTCTTGATGATCCAGAACAGTTAGCATATTACCTAGATATGCAATTTATTGCCGGAGATGCAATTGTGTTTGACCAATTCAAAGGACAATTTTATGCTGACATGGATGTCCGCATAAGACTTCTGCAATATACTTATGAAAAAATAGATACCCTTCAACCATCAGAAGAAGGAATACGAGATCTAAAAAAGCATATGGGTGGATTACGACATGCTATGTATGCTGGGTATCTTGCACATTTACATTGGGGTTCGTTTGATCACCCACTTTCTCGATTTTATGCCGAACATGGGATTATCACTGGAAGTGGTCCTGATAATCAGGCAAAACAATATGATGATGCACTTACTATTATTCGGGGCGTTCGTAATTTACTTCACGTTGATCTCTTAACAAATTCTTTACTCTGCACCGGTCCTCCAAAATCAAGAAACAAAGATCAGATAACTCCTGATGTTGCTGAACGAATTGCTCATTATCCGTATCGAGAACAATTGGAATCCTACTTAAGGAGAAATGGAGCTGAAATTCCTTCAGATGGGGCTCAGATAGTACTCAATGCAGTAGATATCGCATGTTCGACAGTTGAGCGCTTTAGTCGACATGTTATTAACCATATTTATGAGCATGAGCAGCTTTTTTACAAAGGATTTAGAGTAAAAAATGATCGACTTTTACTTGATGATGAACGACTTTCTACAACTCCAACAATGGTGATGGATGCATATGCTGTCGCGTCAAGATTTGGATTACGCCTTAGTACTAGTTTAAGAAGAAGTTTAGAAAGTTTGGCGACAAGTTGGAGTCCTCATCAACTTGATGCCGAACAATTGGGAGAATCATTTGGAAATATTTTTAGAGGATTAGTTTCAGGGTATGCACTGCATCATATGGCATCCTCTGGAATACTGTATAAATTATTTCCTTCTTTGAGAGAAGTTTTTCAATATCGAAATAGAGATGGTCGAAGAAAACTACCTCACTATAAATCTATTGTTGAACAGTCCCTTGACGGAATAGTAATGCTCGACAAACTTGCTGGACGACGGCCAGACACGAGATTGCCCGTTGAAATAAACGATGCAATAGAAATTATTGAGAAAATGAGAGGACAAGCTGGTTTATCACCATCGGAATTAGAAGCAATAAAATGCGCTCTCTTCTTTAGGGATATTGGTGTTGCTGACGGAGTCAAATGGGCTGACCATGCAGGTGTAGGAGAGCAAAGATTTAGATCCCTACTTGTGGGAAATGGAGAGTTTTCTATTCCGTTAGGAAAATATCTCTCATTTCCAGAAGAAGCGGCTGCATTAATTGCAAGACATCCTTTACTTTTGTCGTCGGCAATATCAGGTAACACGTCAGATTTTGATTTCGTACGATCAGTCGCTGATGCATACCCTTCTGTTGCTGCACTTAAAGTTCATTATGTGTATACTGTTGCTGATGTTATTGCACGAGTTGGTGAACGAAAAGGAATCATTCCGCTCTACTATGTAAATAGATTCTACAATGCATTGCTTCTTATTAAAGAGCATGAATTATATTCGGCGAAAGATTTTGTCGATGTCCGTTTTAGACCTATTGAAGATCGTTATGATACAGA
>JAHFLI010000181.1 GCA_023255615.1 Candidatus Woesearchaeota archaeon | reverse complement strand
GTTATGGTTATTGTTGAGTGACCAAAAAAAGGCCGACAAGTTTGCCAATTCCGAGAGTTTTGCATTTGCTTGTTATCTCATTTCACCGATTATTCAACTTGTGAATTTTTTTGCATATGGGTATAACAACGATATGCTCATCGTGCTTGCGCATCCGTTTCCATTCATTGCAGTGGCTTTTTTTGCACGTTCGATCTTTTTACGAATGGCGGATAAGGCAGCTCTCCTTGACCGTTTGCAAATTGCAGAACGTGAGTATGCACGAGAAGTTGAACTTTCCAAATTAAAGGACGAGCTTGTGTCAGTGATTAGCCATGAACTTCGTACTCCATTGACCGCAATCAAACTGTACGTCAGTCTTCTTTTGTCGGGTAAATTTGGTGAGCTTACAGTAAAACAACAAAAGCCGATTACGGTCGTGCAGGAGGAAAGCGACCGTCTTGCAAAACTGATTAATGACATTCTTAGTCTATCACGATTAGAGAGCAAAAAGAGTAAGCTTGAGCTTGAACAGATAGATTTTTCGAAAGTTGTTGATAAAGATTTTTTTAAATTTTTATTGGAAAACAAATCAATTTCCCTCGTTGATGAAATTCCATCGCCGTTTCCTGTTGTGGTTGATGAAGAAAAACTCAAACGTGTGGTCATCAATCTCATTGATAACGCAGCAAAGTTTACGCCGGCAGGAGGTACAATAACTCTCGGAGGGGAGAAAACGAATGATGGCTTCTCTTTTTTTGTTGCAGATAATGGGAAAGGTATTCCTGCAGAAAAAATTCCGCATCTGTTTGACAAATTCTATCAGGTAGAAGACCATCTCACGCGTCAAGCGGGAGGGACTGGTCTTGGTCTTGCAATTGTAAAGAGTATCATCGAACTCCATCAGGGGAGAATAATGGTTGATTCGGAAGTAGGAAAAGGATCAAAGTTTATTATCACAATCCCGAGTCTTAAGCTCGGTGGTACGGATGTCGATAAAGAATAGTAAGTGCACGATAGATCTGCTCAAGAAGCATCACGCGTGCAAGTTCATGCGGGAGAGTGAGCGACGAGAGAGAAAGTGTTCGAGACGCTGCGGCGAGCACGGAGGGGTCAAGTCCTTCTGGTCCTCCAATAATCAAACATACTCCTTTCTGCGTAGTGTCCTTTAAAAAATTGGAAAATGATTCTGTTGTCATTTGAGGACCGGGAATGGTCAATGGCACGACAACCTCGTCAGAGATCAAATCGAGGATACGTATCGCCTCTTTTTCTTTGCCGCAGTCTTTTACTTCGATGACTTCTACTTTTTCAAAGCGGGTACATCGTTTAAGATATTCCGCGCAAAGAGCAGCATATTCATCATTTTTGACTTTTCCAACAACAATGACTCTGATCATATCGATCACCAAGATCAGCAAGTATTTATGAGTATTGATCGATTGGTTATACATCTTTAAATAGTCACCTCCGTCCCCAAATGAACATCACAGCCCCGTAGTGTAGTGGACTATCATCTCAGACTCTGGCTCTGAGGACCTCGGTTCGAATCCGGGCGGGGCTATTCCCCTAAACTTTAAATCTTATCGATCAGCCTCGGGGCAGAATACAACAGAAAGTCCAGAAAATTATTTAAGATCGTTGATATCCGGATTTCCCCATGAATAGACCGCCCAATAGTATTATTAAGGAAACTATTTAATCAGTCAATATGCTCTATCTCCTTGCATCAATTCTTGCAGCCGTCTGTTACACGTTGGATAACATTTGTGATAAATTTTTGATTGCTCATAAAATCAAGAACGAATACGCATATCTTGCAATATCGGGAGTCCTTGAATGCGGGGTCGGATTAATCATTGCCTTGTTTCTTGATTGGCACAACATTCTGTTTTCTCAACTCCTTCCGGCAATCATCGCAGGGTCATTATTTGCAATCACAAGTTATCTTTGGATTTCTCTCATTAAAAAGTACGATACGTCCAGTCTCATCGGACTTCTTCATACTCGGGCACTTCTACTTATCCCCTTTGGCTATTTCTTTTTGAATGAACATTTATCATGGGGGGGCATAATCGGGGTCGTGAGTATGGTTGGAGGGGCGATCATTATCTCAAGAAGAATTACAAAAACAACAAAATATTTTGGGTTAAAGTTTTTAATTCCGTTAATAATCATTGCTGCAGGAACGCTCACCTTCATTAAATTAAGCGCAAATGAGCTGCCATTCATGCACGGCGCTGCAATAAGTACTTCCGTCACAGGATTTTGGTACATCATCAATATCGCTCTATCAAAGAGTTCAAGAACAGAATTTAAACGCAAAATCGGAGATTTAAGAATCATCGTGTTCGGAGGATCGTTCAGTATCATCGCAATTTTTCTTGTGTACTTTGCAACATCGGGACTACCCGCAGTTATCATTGCAACCATTGGATGTATTCA
>JAHFLI010000180.1 GCA_023255615.1 Candidatus Woesearchaeota archaeon | reverse complement strand
ACCATTCCCCATTGCATTACTCCTCAATAAATATCAACCTGAACACGGAATAGCAACTCTTGATTACATTTTTGGTCCTCATTCTGGATCAAGTGGAAAGCCGTTTGTGACATCAGATCTTGTTGGATTACGCACATTAGTAAATGTCATGGACAATATTCGGGAGAGAGTTCCTTCCGATGATGCAGCATCTCAATGGTATACTGCCCCTACCTTTGTGCGAGATATGGTAAAAAGAGGAAATGTTGCCGGAATATCAGGAAGACCGGGATTCTATGCTGGAAAAGACAGGATTGTTAATCCTGAAACATTAGAATATGATCAAAAACTAGACGTGTCTATTGAAGTTGTTGAAGAGGCTAAAAAACTACATAAGAAAGGTGACACTGCTGGCGCCATTCGAGCTCTTTATCTCGATCGTAGTATAGTCGGTGATATTTTTAGAGATGTTACTAATCGATGGATAAGATATGCAGCTCAAATGGTACCTGAAGTAACTATTTCAGGAAGCCCTGCAGACATTGATGTAGCAATGAGACGTGGGTACAATCAAATGGGTCCATTTGAAAAAGCTGATGCTATTGGTATCGATACCGTCGTTGCACTATTAGAAGAAGATGGCGATGTTCCTGATTTATTGCTCAAAGCACGAGAAAGAGGCGGAATGTATAAAGAAGGTTCAGATGGAAAATTAAGGTATGTTGATCTAGGTGGAACAAGACGAGAGGTTAAACATCCTCCAAAGATAATTGTTCCTGAAATCGCAATTAAAAAAGGAAGATTCTTTGGTGGAAATGATTCTGCAGTTGTGCATGATCTTGGAGACAAAGTGCTTGGACTCCGAATCACGTCATATAATGGTACTATCGATAACGATGTTATTGCAATGACGGAACGCGCATTACAAAGAGCCGCGAGAGATCATGCTGGTCTCGTTATTTATGGTCAACATGAAGCACCGTATGCACCGATGGCAATGTTTTCTGCCGGAGCGAATTTAGAACTTCTTATTGGATTAAATCAATGGTACCTCTATGGAACTGATGCGCAAAAAGTAAAGGCAGAACAATTAATTAATGACATGGTCGCACGATTCCAAAAAATGAATTATGATATTAAATTTTCACCTGTTCCTGTTGTTGTTGCGAAAGCGGGAATTGCATTAGGAGGGGGACTTGAGGTAGGATATGGTGGAAACCATCGAGTTCACCGGGAAATGATTATGGGATTAGTTGAAGCTGGTGCTGGATTAATACCTGGTGGCGGCGGAACAACTCAAACTACTGTTATGTTATATGATAGAATGAGCGAAGGAGGATCAAAGAAAATTGATCCATTTGAATATATCCGTCAAGCAGCAATTATGATGGGCAATCCAAGAAGTTACATGAGTTCAAGCGCATTGCATGCTCAAGAATTAGGATATCTTAAACCAACTGATGGCATCACGGCATTAAAAGGAAGACTGTTGTATGATGCAAAAGGAGATGTTATACGATTAGCGGAATCCGGTTATCAACCTCCACAAGAAAGATCAATAGAACTTGATGGTCAACGATCTCGAGATCGTCTTAATCTAGTCATCGATATGTTCCAAGCGGCAGGACAAGTGTCTAATACATACATGCGAAAAGTGATGGATACATTAGGATGGGTATTAACGGGTGGAGACGAAGGAGCACCAGGAACATATTTCACGGAGAGACAAATGCTCGACGTCGAACGTGCAGGATTCATGAGACTTGCACTAAGCGGTCCAGGAGATAATATGATGGATGATCCGGGCTTTGCAGGAGTCGCATGTGTTGGCGGATTGGGAATGAACATAAAAGATATGATGGGGATCATGGGCAGAATTCAAAAGTGCCAAGAAAATACGGCACATCTTGTCGGGGCGAAATAAATGACTGATATCAATCCAGACGGAGTATATATTGTTGCAGCACACAGAACTCCTTTTGTAAATATTCGCGGTCCAAAACATACTGCAATAGAAGGCGGTGATGATCGAACACGACAAGAAAGTCCATTCAAAATCCTCAGTTCAGATCTTTTACTCAGTGGTTTATTTCAACACACCATAGGCTCACTTTCTCTTGTTCCATCCGATATTTCTGATGTTATCGTCGGATGCGTCGGACAGAAAGGAGAACAAGCAGCAAATATTGCACGTGTTGCTGCCATTCAAGCAGGAATTCCAGAAACTGTTCCAGCATATACAGTTAACAGATTATGTGCATCAAGCATGGAAGCCGCAGTTCAAGCAGCAGAAAAAATTACTTCAGGAATAAATTTCAGTTCTCATCGACCTGAAGTATTCCTTGTTGGCGGAGTAGAAATGATGAGTAAATATCCAGTGAGTGCTGTCTTTGAACCAAGCCCGTCAATTGCTGCATATTTGCATGAACATGGTGCAGTCGATGCAGCGAATATGGGATTGACCGCAGAAAATCTTGTCACTACATTTTGGGCAACGTCAAGC
>JAHFLI010000179.1 GCA_023255615.1 Candidatus Woesearchaeota archaeon | reverse complement strand
ACTCAGTATGGTTCGGTTCATCCCTTAAGCGTGAGTTATTATATTCGTGAAATGGGACCTTTGGATGATGTTCCTTTAGTTGTTGCGAAATCAACTGAATCTAAAACGGATCGATTGGAGGATCTGAAAAAAAGAATTCGTATGTGAAAAAATGAGGAAGCGCTTAATAGACGAAAAAACGACAAAAAACGTTAATCCAGAGACAAGAAATTTTTGATACGAATATATTAAAACTCTTTTTTCTTCATGGTGTCATGCAAAAATACGCACCAAAACAACGGTTTGTTGAACGGATGAAACTTTTATTGAACGATGAAGACGATGTTAAGAAATTTTTTTCTGCTGCCGAGACTATTCCTCGAAAGTCAATTCGTGTAAATACTTTAAAAATTGATCCATTCGCATTACAAAAAAGATTGGAACAAAAAGGATGGGTTTTAAGACAACCTTTTACTGCTCATCCGGAAATTCTGATTGTTGAGAGCGAACTTGTACCTGGAGAACTTGGGCGCTCAATTGAACACCTGCTTGGATATTTTTATATTCAAGAAATTACGAGTATGCTGCCTTTACTTGTTCTCGCTCCACGGGAAGGAGATTTTTTTCTTGATTTGTGTGCATCGCCGGGAAGCAAGACGACACAAGCAGCAGCTTTGATGCACAATCGCGGCACTATTATTGCAAACGATGTTTCTATGGGACGGATTTCAATACTGATTGCAAATCTTGAACGGTGCGGAGTTTCAAATACTATTGTGACACGCCACGGCGGCATTGAACTTGCAGAAAAACTACAAAAACAAGAATTTGTTTTTAACAAAATTCTTGTTGATGCACCGTGTTCTGGTGAGGGAAATATTCGTTCGTCTCCGAGAACCTACTTAGAATGGAGCGAAGGACTTCTTGGTGCTTTATCGCGGAAACAAAAAAAACTCGCACGTTCTGTTGTTCCGCTTCTAAGGCATGACGGTGAGTTTGTGTATTCGACCTGTACTCATGCGCCTGAAGAGAATGAGGAAGTAGTGCAGTTTTTGGTTGATACCTTTGACCTTGAAATTTTTGATATTCGTGATCGATTACCTGAAGAATTAAAAACGAGACCTGGAATTAGTTCGTGGCAGGGTAGATCATTTCATCCTTCTTTAAAACATGCCGTGCGACTTTATCATCATGATAATAATAGTGAAGGATTTTTTATTTGCGCGATGCGAAAGAAAAGACAGTCTTAAGAAGATTTCATGCATTTAGGAATTAATTTAGGTTAATGGAACTTACACTTTCACTATCTTCAGTACGTCGATCATTCTATTGCTATAGCCAAACTCATTGTCATACCACGCAATGACTTTGACGAAGTTGCCGTCGATGACTTGGGTTGAAAGACCATCGACGATTGACGAATGACTGTTTCCGACAATGTCGCTGCTCACAATAGGTTGTTCGGTGTATTCCATAATTCCTTTTAATTTTGTGTCTGCTGCTTTTTTGAGTATGCGATTGAGCTCTTCAGGAGAAGTTTTTTTCTGGAGTTCTGCGACAAAATCAACAAGACTGCCGCAGATGACCGGCGCACGGATTGCCAAGCCTTTTAATTTTTCTCTTAGATCAGGTATCACTTGTTCGACTGAAATAGTTGCACCGGTCGTAGTTGGAACAAGATTCTCGTTTGCTGCTCTTCCTCTCCTAAAATCATGATGGGGTGCATCTTGCAATGTTTGGTCAGCTGTGTATGCATGAATTGTTGTCATAAATCCTTTTTTTATCTTGAAGTGATCATTGAGGACTTTTGCAATAGGTGCAAGACAATTTGTCGTGCATGATGCTACAGAGATGACTTTATGTTCTTTTTTGAGCATTGTTTCATTGACGCCTGGAACAACAGTCATGACATCATCTTTACAGGGTGCAGAGATCAGTACTTTTTTTGCACCTGCTTTCAGATGCAGTGCTGCAAGCGGGCGCGTTGTAAAAAATCCTGTTGATTCAATCACCACATCAACTTTAAGTTCTTTCCACGGAAGCTTGTTCGGATCTTTTTCAGAGAGAGCGCGAATTTTTTTCCCTGATATTGTAATAAATCCTTTTTCTAAACCTATTTTTTGCGGGTAGACCCCGTAGGTTGAATCGTATTTGAGAAGATAGGCAAGATTTTCAGGACTAGTCAGATCATTAATTGCGACGACGTCTATTTTTTTCTCAAGTGCTATTTTAAGAACAGTTCTGCCAATTCTTCCTAAACCGTTTATTGCAACACGCACCATTTTATCACTCTTTTATTCTTGAATAAGTATTAGTTAATAAATATTCCGAATGAAAGAGTATGTCTAAAAAATAATCATTTTGTATTGCTTTAGATAGAGGACAGGAGCGTGTCTAAAAAATAATTCTTAAATGAGGTTCACCTCATTTAGTTTAACTAAAGAGGAGGTGAACTATATGCTAACTAGATGGAATAGTCTTGTTAACAATATAAAATTTGCGCT
>JAHFLI010000193.1 GCA_023255615.1 Candidatus Woesearchaeota archaeon | reverse complement strand
CATCATTTCCTGCGGGAAGAAGTAACGCATCGAGTGCACCTCTGAGAATTCGCGGACAATGTTACCCGCTTCCAGCAACATGAAATCGAAATGAATTGTTAAAATCTGTGAAAGCGTGTTGAGCGACGTATTGGATATGCGAATGATACCCTCTTTTCCCTTTTCGAAACGATTGACTCGAGTCGGCAAGTAGTTTTTGATAACAGCATCGCCATTCCAGAAATCAAAAATAAACACCCCATCTTCCCACAGTAAACCCCGAATATTTCCCAGTGATCGCCTAAGATCCTTATAATCTGTCAGATAATTAATGGCCGAAAACATTGAGATTACTGCATCGTATTTCCGGTCAATCCGATTGCAGCTCTGAAATGACTCATTGTAAAAACGAATAGAGCGACCAAGGCTCTCCAAGCGGTTACGGGCAACCGCCACCATATCGGCGGAAAAATCACTACCATCAACACGATACCCCATCCCATCCAGTTCCTGAATATGCCGGCCAGTACCGCAAGCAAGGTCGAGAATCTCCGTCTGCTCTACTGGCTTACCCAAGTAACGCTCCAGCAACCGCGCCACAAAGCGCGCTTCACCCGGATAATCTTTATTCTGGTAAAGTAAATCATAACATTGCGCGAATTCTTGAAAGAGATTCATTATAAATAGGATTTTTTTGGTTTCAAAGCTTCACAATATCTCTCTTTTGTTTTGAATGACATTAATTACTTCAAGCCCCTTTATGAGCTCCAACCTTTCTTTTCCCACCACAAAAGAAAATGAGTAATCTTTATTTCTGGTATCTCTAAATTTACTTTCTTTATATGCAGAGATTACAGAAAGCTTCCTAACCTTTTCATTAATCAAATCATTTCTAACAAAATACGCATTGTTTCCTGCAATATTAGAACCCACAAGTACATAACCTTTTTTTTCAGCGATGTAATTCAAGGCAGATAAAGACGCACCCCAAAATAAATTACTATAATGTGCATTCACTCTGATAAAATTTTTATCATACGGAACCGTAATAGCGCGTTCGGGTCCAAAAACACTATTATATTCCAAAATAACTATCGCTGGATTTAATTTTGACAAATCAAGCTCTGACATTATCCAATAGTCATTACCATCAAGGTCCATATGTAACAGGCCAATATCACTAAAACCTGTGTTCAATAATATATCATTTATATTATCTTTATCGATAAATACCGCTTTGTACGTTAAATTGTATTTCCAATACCAACTCTGACATTTCAACTTTTCCATTGCTTCTGATGAAGCATCCATCACAAAACCTGACCAATTATTATTCATTAGCAAAAAACGCGTATTGGATTCTGAATAATCTCCAACCCCAAATTCAATAAACACTTCATTCTTAATGGGCACGTTCTTAATCAAATATTGAATAATTCCATCATCGCCGAATTGACTAAAAATCTTAAATTCGTAATCATTGATATTTATTGAATGTAAATTTTGTTGCCATTTTGACAACATCGCTCCCATTGCCAATAAATGTGTCTGCATATCTGTGTATCTATGTTCATAGTATCTGTGTTCAACAAATTTCCTAATGATCTTTCCTATCTTATTCTTTATCATAACCTCTCCTTCTTTTTTGCTGGGGTCACAGTGTCAGCCTACATTTTTCATGACTTGGATTAGACTTCTCGCAACATAAAACCATCCAAGTTAACGTGTGCAAACACGTTAGTCCCCGTGATAACAGAAGCATAACCCTTTTCCTCAACAATCTTTCTTGCAGAATCTTCATTAAAAAAATCGCATATCGTATTAATCCCATTGGCCTGCGCAATCATCACGATATTTGCGGCTGGGTCAACCCCCTGCACCTGCATGCCTTTGTTGCGAAAAGCTCCAAGCAACACCCCTACATTACTTCCAATATCGACAACGAGGTCTTTCGGTCCAAACCCAAAACGCTTTACCACGCTGCCATCAAATTCAGACCAATGCTGCTGCCCGACCTTAGTAGTAGAAGATTCATAAGGATAATCATTACGGTACAGCACTTCGGGAAAGACCCTATAGCTCAGTTGCGCCAACCCACAATCTTCATACATCATGACCTGCAGAGGATAGTACGTATCGGATTCATGCAATTGATCTTTGCGTCGAAACTGATCTGCGGGCGGCATAAAACCGAGATCAAGGAATTTATGTAGATTGATACTATCGCACATCCGGCAATTCATGAAGTTCCTCTCATTAAAATATTGGTTTCATTTTCAATATACTGTGAAGCCAAGTAAGAATCTTCAGAATGAAAAAGACAAATATCGTAATAAGAAATTGCGCTCACACCAACGCCAGAATAACGATACAATTGACGCATCAAATCCTCATTTTTCAAATTTGTTGACAAAATAAAACGGCCAAAATTGTCATAATATATTATCCGGTCATAATCAATTTTACGCAGATTCCACAAGGAAGAAAGACCATCATCTCCAACCTCAGATAAATGTGTTCTTGAATATTCAAAAAACAATACAGGCTTCCACTGTTCTAGATAATTCATGCCACCCTTTATAATCTTCAAATCATATCCATCGGTATCAATTTTAAGCAGCCTCGATGATTGAAAAGCTGGATTCATCTTCATAAAATCATCCAGGCTAATAATGTTTACGTTTGAATCATCATGAATCACCAGCTTTGCTGTTCCCCTGTCATCAGATTCCAGTTTGTCGGCAATGGTTTTAGATTCCTCTCCCAGTAAATATTGGAATGCAGAAACATTTGAAAACTGTTTGATATTATTCTTCAAAAAATTAAACAATACCGAGTGGCCTTCTATACAAACAATGGAACAATCCACCGCTGACTTAATCTGGACAACGGAATCACCAACGTTAGCTCCAACGTCAATAATCATTGATTCTTTTCCCAAAAATTTTGCCAACCTAGCAAGGTTGGATGCATAGTCAGGGTACATTTTTATTATATCCGGCAGCGCATGATCATAGGGGAGCCATATCTCAAAACCCCCTAAGCAATATTTTTTTGTCTCCGGCAGACCTGTTATCTCATCTCTTAATATTCTGATCTCGTTGCACAGAAATTCACAGAGCCTCTTTAAATTGCAAAAGGTTCTCTTGAGTAAAAACTGGATAACTGCAGATATTTTACTAAAATGATTTTCCATTTTCATCATAGATCTGCTTTATCCTTTGCTGGGCAATATTTTTCATTCGATTGACCTCTTTTAAGTCTCCAATTACAGGGACCAAATTTTCAGACTCATTGGGATCTTTCACAAGATCATAAAACTCTCTTATATAACCTTTTTGTTTTTCTTTTGGAGAAGGCTGCATGTATACCAATTTATGCGTTTGATTTCGAATACAAACAAATATCGGTTTCAGACCAAAATCACACAGCCCTTTCCCCATATGTTCCATCATAATGTATTCTCTAGGGGTGTTACTTTTTTCATTTAAATTGCTTCCCTTGAATACTGGGGGAGAATCGATACCCGCTAATCCAAGCAAGGTGGGTGTGATATCAATAGAAGAACACAACTCATCTATATTTTTATGTTCTATGCCTCCACCCGTAAAAATGACTGGAATATGATACAATTCGTCAAAAAAATGTGTTGCAACATGGCTCTTTGTGCGTATTGGCCATCCTACATGGGTATGACCATGATCCGATGTAATTAAAACAATTGTGTTGTTCCAAAGATCTTGACGTTTAAGAGAGTCGACTAACCTGCCCAATTGATGATCCACATAGGATATGGAGTAGTCATACATTAAACTCCCTCTATATTTATTATAATTCATTAAACTTTTCCTATAAAATCGGAGGCTACTTTTCACCTCATCTCTCACTCTATCTTCGGCATTTTTGGCATCAAATGATGTAAAATTCAGTTCGTGAACGTCCATGGGTTGCAACCATACAAAGAAGGGCCTTTCCCCTTTCTCTTTTATCCAAGACAACAAATTGTCGACAAGATAGCCCGTCGAAGGATACCGCACAGACACATCCTGTCCGCCCTTTAAACGAGAAAAACAATCCCAGCGAACGTGTTTTGAAACACGTTTCAGCAAAGAGGAGAGATATGTTTGACAATAAGTTAAAGCAAGCAATATCTTCGCATATTTATCGACTCTCGCCGTCTTTGCATTCTTTGTCTGGGATGCAACAAGAGAAAAGATCTGATCCAGACCCGCATTACTCGATTCAACACTTGCCCAAATGTCCCTAACATATTTTTCGGGATCTACTTTTAACTTGTTCAGTTCCTCTTGGACCAGCTGATCCATCAAAGAAAAATTGTGGTCATGCATCATTAAAGATGGCGTCATTACCCCGTCTTTTAAGAACGCTTCCATATCCTTACAATAAGAATGTATATCAGAAAGGGTAACTGCCAGATATTCTGCACAATCTTGCAGATATTTCTTACAAGAACCATCGGCTAGTCTATATAAATTACGGTAAAAACGAGTGTACAATATAATATCCAAATGAAAAATGCTAATATCAAAAAACCCATAAACCTCTTGGTAGCCTCGATGATACCCCCAATGCTCAGGAAGCTCATTGCATTTAAAGAAAACCGTATGATAATTATTTTCTTTAAAAACTTCTGCAAGCGCCTTAGGACGATTTTTCAATCCATATGTACATCCTCCAAAGTCCAGAGGAAGACTCGATGTCATCAGGCTTGGCAACGAAAAATCTGTAGGACAACCCGCGGCAAAACAATTCGTTAGGGAAAGTGAGGATGATGCAAGAGAATCTATGACAGGAGAGGGAGAGGGCCGCTGCCCAGCAACGCCAAGTCTTTTATAGGTGAGTGAATCAACGACAACGACAATAACATTTTTTTTGTTTTGGAGGGACATTATAGTTTTAGTTCCTGCACAATTTCGTTGAGCAAATCATGAATGACAGATAGACACTTCACAGGATGGGCCCCTATGGCCGTTTCTTCCGACAACTGAATACCATAAACTCCCATTTTCAAAGTATTGTACAAATCAATCACCTCTGCAATTGTCGGAATCGGATTTACTTCCATCGTTTTAAGAAATTGGGTGGCCAAAAACACTTTCTTATTGAAAAACAGCCCTCGCTCGACAATGTATTTTTGGTAGGAGGGCACTTTCGACAATCCCACTTCTGTCGACAAATCACCCCTATCCACAAGAACATAATCCACAAAATTCAAAATGGAATCAATATTTCTCACCGCCTCTGCCGTTTCAATTTTGGATATGAGCTGAATGGAACTATCGACTTTATTCCTTACTTCCAGAATATCCTCTATGTTTCGGACAAAGGAAAGACCCAGATATGAAAGACGATGCCTTCCTGCCAACTCAAGGAGCTCTTTGTCTTTTTGAAACAAAAATGGGATGCCATGATGTATTCCTCTTACATGCAACCCCTTATTATTTGTCAAAACACCGTCCGAATGAGATTCAAAAACAACGTGTTGTCTGTCCACTTCATGAACAATAAATTTAAAAATGCTGTCATTAGCCCAAACAACATCCCCTTTTTTTAAGTGATGGTAAAAATCGGGATAATTTATCTGATCCGCACTTAAAGTAAACTTTTCGAGCTGTTTTAATTGGAGGGGCTGATTTAAGTTTTCAAGACGGATTTTATTGCCCGGCAAATCCAGCAGAACTTCTGCATTCGGAACTTCTGTCAGAATTTGTTGAATATATCTTTCAATTTGATGGATATCTCCATGAGCGCCATTAATGCGATAAATATAGTTTTTGGTGTGGATATCCCTGATCAAATGATTATCCAGCAAAGAGGGGCCTATGGTTACAATGATTTTTTTCATGATACAAACATCCTATCTCCCAACGCTAAAATCGCATCGGCAATATCTTGACGCATAAAAATTTCATCTGGCCTCTTGTCCTCCTTAAGCATGGTTCTAATTTTCGTCCCACTGATAGAAATTTTGTACTTTTCCCCACAAGCACAATGTTTCTCTGTCACCACAAAACCACATTTTGTACAATGATAAGGCTCTTTGAACAAAAGTAATTCAATGCCCAAACCCTGTTTTTTCTGCAAAGCAATAGCAAGTTCATGGGCTTGATAGGGGGTGTAGAATGCGCCAACTCCTCCATGATCCCTGCCGATTACAAAATGGGTACAACCCAAATTTTTTCTTATAATCGCATGAAAAATGGCATCTCTGGGCCCTGCATATCTCGTTGGCATTTTCAAAAATTCAAAATGAACTCGATTCTTGGGATAATAATTTTCGATCATTGCGGAATAGGATACCTTTATTGCCTCTTCACTAAAATCATCTGGACGCTTCCAACCCACAACAGGATTGATGAAAAGAGCATCACATTGTTCCAAACAAGCTCGATGGATATACTCATGCGCTTTATGGATAGGATTTCTCGTCTGGAAACCGACAACAGTTCTCCAGCCTTTCTTTTGAAAAACTTCTCTTGTCTTCTCCGGATCAATGAACGTCGATAACAAGTGACGATTTAGAAGAACGACTTCGCCCCCAACTCTATATACACTTCTTATAGCTTCTTTTTTAATACCGGGATGGTTTGGATCTTGTGTCCCATATATCTTTAAAATATCAGACGGATCGATTCGATAACAATCCTCAATTTTCATATAAGCCACTTCATCCCCTTGAAACTGAAGATAAAGGCGATCTGAATCCACTGCTTTTATAAAAAGATCGTGCCCTACATCCAAAGTAATGGGAATAGTCCAAATAGACCCATCACTCAATGTCATGCTATCAATAACACGATGACAATCCCTGGAGCACATAAATCCACGCAACGGATAAAATAATCCGGAGCAAATATTAATAAGATTTTCCAGGTTTTCCTGATTTATTTCGATGGCAAGTTTCATAGCGGCCATGAAGAGTATTTTTTCCGCAAAAAAACATTCAAAGATTCCAACGCCTCTTCCACTCCACAGGAGTCAACATCAATTCTAAGGTCACAAGACACAGGGGGCTCAAAAGGAATTTCAATCCCAACAATATGCGATTTATTG
Organism: Candidatus Woesearchaeota archaeon; assembly: GCA_023255615.1. Classification (GTDB taxonomy): domain Archaea; phylum Nanobdellota; class Nanobdellia; order Woesearchaeales; family JACQSR01; genus JACQSR01. Next base: position 605 of record JAHFLI010000193.1, on the reverse strand, counting down.
AAATTTTTTTTATACATGTTTTTCACGTCGCTTTGAATACAAGCCTCCACATTTTTGTGAAGATATATTTCATTGTAATTTTTTAGTTTTCTGCGGGCAAAAGTTCTCAACTCCTGAAATGGCGAAATATTACAAATGATCGTCACAATATCATTTTGGGACAAAACATAAGCCCCGTATATAACACGCTTAATATTGGCGGTCCTATCCAAAATCGAATAGCCCAAATCACCACCAAAAAATTTTCTCACATCATCTCCATCAATCAAAAATGATCGAATATTTTTTTTATCAAGACGGGCTTTGAGAAGGCTTCCAATCGTTCATTTGCCTGAACCGGATACTCCAATAAGCCAAATAACCATAAGGCACCTCTAGAAACTTTATTTTTTAAGCAAAACTTTATTTGATTCCAAAAAACGACCATGCATCGTGAAATTTGCGATCCTGTTTGTCATGGTCTTATCCCTTCACCATCGATTTTCCCTCCCTTTGCCGCCCGTGATACCCCGCAATCACACTACGCCTCGCACAACTGCACACTCCGGCAAAGATTGTACGTCAAATTGATCAGTCCGATGGCCGCCGCGGCCCTGATCTTCCCA
>JAHFLI010000178.1 GCA_023255615.1 Candidatus Woesearchaeota archaeon | reverse complement strand
GGCGTCATGGAAAAAGAAAAAGATCTTGTGGTGATGAAAGCAGCCATGCATTGGGATGACATTGGAGATTGGGATGCGTTGAAAAGAAATCTAACGAAAAAGAGATTCAATCAACTCAGGAATGCTTGCATGATGATTCACGATACATGACTCCAAAAGTAAGCTCGCTAAATCCGATATTTAACGCTTCGGAAACAAAAAGGACCATTCCATCAAGTTCAGTTAATCCGTCCATTGACACCGACAAAGAAGTTGATAGACCATACCGTAAAGCAACCTCCTCCAAAGTGACGCTTTTTGAATTCACCCATCCATGTCTTTCTGAAATCATTATCTTTCTACCTTTTTGTAATTCAGAAAAGGCTTTTTCTTGTGCACGTATTCTACTACCCTGTGTTGAAAACTCTAATTGATGCCAAGTATACGGATCCCGGGAGAGACCTCAAAGTGATTCTCGTTCGATGCCAAGAAAACCCATTAAAGGAGAATACGTAAAAATAAGACGATCTGCTCCTCCGAATTGCACGAGAGCACTCTGAACTTGTTCTGCAGTAAAACGAGGAGCCTGAAGATGAGATCCAACAACGGTGCATTGGCGTATATTTCCTGCAGAAATTCCCGCATCAATTTTAAGAGTCGTGCCAGGCACATTAGCGATCATTTCTAATCACCCATAAGAAGAATATCCAATGTGATCCTCTTCTTTAATCTGATGAATAAGCCCCACCGGAGTATGTCCTCTTCCTGAGTAAATGCGTGGCATTTCCATCCTTGCAGGGAATCGAAATTATCTTATAAAGCTTGCATATACTCCATCAAAGAAATCCTTTTAACAGGATCTTCATTCTCTTGCTCTATGAAGTGGAAGCCGATAGTGATCTTTGCAGCAGTCTCTCTCCTTTTAATTGCACCTTTATTATTTGGAAAATATATTCTTCTGCTTGATTCTAATGCATCTCCCTCTTCTATACATGGTGTAAAATCATTTTCAGATTTTTTGTTCGGCATTAATGCAGCAGGAGAAGATATTTCATTAGATCTCTCAAAAATACCATTATGGATAACAGAAATGATTCTGAAATCAGTAATTCCAGTGTTCATTCTCCAAAAAGTAGAACTTTTCCTGATTTTATTTCTCTCGATGTATTCCATGTATTCATTGTTTGACATCAAAAAAGAATGGCCGAGATATGCTGCTGCTTTGTTTTATGCAATCAATCCCTTTACTTACATGAGAATTATTGCCGGTCATTGGTTATTATTGTTGGGATATGCAATTATTCCTTTTTTGGTCAAAGAATTGATGAACAAAGAAAAAAGAGTGCTTCAGATTGTGCTGCTATTATCAGTAATTGCAGTATTGAGTACCCATATGCTTATTCTTTCATTCATTCTCTTGCTTTTTTTCTTCAGGATAAAAGATTGGAAAGCATACGCGCTGATTATGATGTTCTTCTTAGTCATCAACGTCTATTGGATTGTTCCAACCATTCTTGCGCCTCAAACAAAAATTACGCCGATTAACACGGATGACCTCACAACCTTCAGAACAGATGACAAATTGTTCAACAGCGTCGCAACAACGGCAATGCTCTATGGATTTTGGAGAGAAAATGCTTATTTTATTCCTGATGTCTATCTGCTATTGCCACCGTTCATCGTTCTTCTTTTTTTCATTGTATATGGAGCCATCAACGGGAAACATCGGTTCAAAACACGATTCATCATCCTCGCGGTATGTGCATTAATCATGGCCATTGGGGTTTCCCATCCCTGGACAAAACCCTTATTCGATTTTCTTTTTAACATACTTCCATTTATCAAAGGATTTAGAGAGCCGCAAAAATTTGTCGCGTTGTTGGCGTTATCCTATGCGTTGTTGCTCTTCATCGGCCTTGAACACATCAAAAACAAAAAGGTATGTATCATTGCGATGATTATTCCCTTCATCATTACACCATTCATCTTTTCTCAAATTGCTTCAATTGATTATCCGCACGATTATTATGAAATAAACACGCTGCTTAACAAAGACAACCAAGAATTCTCCGTTCTCTTTTTGCCCTGGCATGGCTATCTTGATTTCAGCTGGATTGAAAATGTGGACAAGAGAATTGCGAATCCTTCCGCAATCTTTTTCGACAAACCAATCATCAGGGCAGACAACATTGAAACCTATCCCATCTATTCCCATTCGTTAAATCCCGTCAGTTCCTACATAGAAGAAAATCTCAATAACTCTGTTTCACGATTATCCATCATCAACGTCAAATATATTGTAGCGGCAAAAGAATTTAACGAAACAATAAAGGACGCGGAAAAAATAAACGAAACCGAGCATCTTATTCTCTACAAAAATCCAAATCCGACAGCACTTTTTTTAGAAAGCGATGATCTAAAAACGTTTTATCCCGTGGAATACAAAAAAACAAACTCCATTACCTACGATGTTCAATCCAACCGAGAATTCCTGATCTTCACTAAGCCATACAACGAAAACTGGAAATGGG
>JAHFLI010000059.1 GCA_023255615.1 Candidatus Woesearchaeota archaeon | reverse complement strand
ATCAGAACTTTTCCCATTTTATTTTTCTCCATTCCATTTATGTATTGATCTCATTCTCACGTCGACAAAATGATATCAGAGAATCTTTAAATACTTATTGTTTGTCCATGTTTACATGGAGAAGAACATTACTACTGATTCTGGTAAAAAAGTTAGGATTGCACTTATTCAATTTTCCATGACATCAGACAAAAATAAAAATATTAATAAGGCGCTCGATCTCGTTACACGGGCAGCAAAGAAAGGTTCTCAAATAATCTGTCTCCCTGAACTTTTTTCTACTCTTTATTTTCCTCAAGAAGAACAGAGCGATGCACGGAAGTATGCGGAATTGATACCTGGAAATACGACAATAACATTTTCTCGTCTTGCAAAAAAACTTCGCATCGTCATTATCGTTCCTCTCTATGAAGCAACGAAAGATGGACGATATTATAATTCTGTTGTGGTCATTGACGAGAATGGCAAGATTTTAGACACGTATAGAAAAATACATATTCCTCATGATCCCCTCTTTTATGAAAAAAATTATTTTCAGGAAGGCGATGCCGGGTTTAAGATTATCCGTACTACCTATGCTACCATTGCACCGTTGATTTGCTTTGATCAATGGTTTCCAGAAGCGGCGCGCATTGCGGCACTAAATGGAGCAGATATTATTTTTTATCCCACTGCTATCGGATGGATTACGAATCAAAAAACAAAAGACGATTGGCATGATGCATGGCTGACGATACAACGCTCGCATGCCATTGCGAATAATGTCTTTGTTGCTTCGGTGAATCGTGTTGGAACTGAAAAGAAATTAGATTTTTGGGGAACGTCGTTTGTTTGTGATCCCTTTGGAAAACTATTAGCACAAGGAAGTTCTCACAATGAAGAAATTATCATCGCTGATCTTACGTTAGAGAACACTGAGCGATTGAGAAATGAATGGGGTTTTTTTGCAAAACGCAGACCACAAGAGTATTCTTTGATCCATGATCAATCCTTTCTCGATGTTCAAAAAAAAACACCGTTGCAATTCGGTTACTCATATCCGGCAGAATGGGAAAAACACAAGGCAGTTCTCCTTGCTTGGCCATATGATAAATTATCCTTTCCTCATCTCCAGCGTGTTGAAGAGGAATATGTTCGTATTATCAATACGCTACAGAAGAGCGAAGAAATATTCCTTTTTGTGACAGGATCTCTCATGAAAGAACGAGCTATGTCCCTTCTAAGGAAAAATAATGTTGATGTGTCTTCTATCAGGTTCTTTGAAATGAAGTACGGAGATGTGTGGTTTCGGGATTATGGACCAACCTTTATTGTTCAGAAACAAAAGAAAAAACTAGCGATGGTCAAATGGAATTTTAATGCGTATGGTTGTAAATATGATGAACTTCTTGTCGACAATACTGTTCCTCTCTTTCTGAATAAATTTATGAATCTTCCTTACTTTAATTCTGGCATTTTTATGGAGGGTGGGGCGATAGAAATCAATGGAAAAGGTACATTGTTAACAACGGAACAATGCCTGTTGAATAAAAATAGAAATCCAGAATTAAATAAACAAAATGTTGAACATATCCTGAAACAATTTCTGAATGTTTCTCACGTTGTCTGGCTGAAACATGGATTAGTAGGGGATGATACGGATGGTCACGTTGATAATCTTGCGCGTTTTGTTAATCCCTCGACTATTCTCTGTTCTTTCGAAGATGATAAAAAAGATGTTAACTATGCGTCTTTGAAAGAAAATTATGATATCTTGTGTACATCAAAAGATCAAGATGGAAAACCATTTACGGTTATAAAGATCCCCGTTCCGAAATTATTCGTCGGTAAACATCGTGTATCGGCAAGTTATGCGAACTTTTATATCGCGAATAAGACTGTACTCGTTCCACAGTTTACACTCTCGACGGATAAAAAGGCGTTAGACATGATATCAAGATATTTTCCTGCTCGAAATGTCGTGGGCATTGATTGCTCTTTTCTTATTCGTGGCGGTGGAACCTTGCACTGTATTACCCAACAGATTCCACACGTGTAGAAAAATTTTTATTCTTATTTAATAATCGGAACGAGATAATTGACAAAACAAATCGCGACTAATGCAGTTCCATACTTCTTTTTGACTTGGAAGCTCTCAACATTTAACGTAATATCTCTCAGGTCATATTTATCGTCGAATCCGTTGATATATAATTCATTTAAGCTTGCCCTTAGTTTTTTCCCAATCTCTTCTGAAGTGTATTCTCCATTGTGTTCACAGACCAAACCGCCAAAGCGTTCTTTGGTTTTTTTATCGTAGAGAATTCCGAAAATGATTCCAGCGGTTGCCCTCTTTCCTTTTGTTGTATTATGCACCGCCATAATTGTTTCAAGCACTGCTCCGTGAGTAAGCGTTTTTGGCTTGGGTACTTCTCGGGCAATTCCTGGCATGATAGAGGAGTATACCATGATATTGCACATTTCAATGCCTGCGGCTTTCAATGCTAAATGATATGAACCAGCGTGAACAGTAATGTCGCTTTCTCCTTTTCCCTTACTAATGAAATAATCCTTTGGTATACGCGTTCCAATTAAAATTCCTGGAGAAATAGCAGCTCCCTTCGTGATCATCTCTCAGCCTCAGTATGTGTTGTTTTGCATTTTTTATGATCTAATTCGCTATAGAATTCTTCTCTTTTTTTTACTTTTCCAAGACAGTGATGGGGTGAAACAAGGAACATTTCCGTTTTAGGTTGTGAATATGTGACCATTCCTCGATTTTTACTTTTTTGCAATTGATACGGATCTATTTATAAACTTTTTTATTTTGCAGGTTTTCAGACGATTTTTTTTCTAAAAACTTTTTATGTTATTTTTTTGAAAAAATTTTCTCGACGAGAATTATTTCGGAATAAAAAGCACGCCTTCGCGGTTTTTGAATGCTTTATCACCAGTCACAAAGGCAAAATTATTTTTTCGGGAAAACATGTATCCAACACAGTCGAAAAAGGAGAGGTTCTCTTTTGCATGTTCGACCCGAAATATCACTGATTGAATCAACAGCTCTTTTGAGACAGGCCGACAACAGAGCGATAGTTTTCTCTCCCAATAATCTGCCGTTTTTTTGTTGTGTTTTCTTAGTAGATTCCCATAAAATTCGGCAAAAGTCAGATCCGTTATTACGATCTCTTCATCTAATAAATGAGCAAAACCTGGATTTCCGTTGTGAATTTCAATCAATATATAGGTATCTAAGCATTTTGTCATATCTTTTCTTCAAACAATCGTCTTGTTTTGACAAATTCCTCTCGGGTAATTTTATTCTTCCTTCCGCTACCAAATAACTCTTTGAGAGGATTTTCTCTTCTTGTTATCTCGATTTCTACTTCTTCATCTTCCCGGAGCTGTAAATCTCTCACGACATCGTTCGGAATTCTTATTCCAAGCGATCCTCCCCATTTCCGTGTTTTTGAGACAATCATACTATCACCTCTGGTATAATAATTATATGTTAAGTATAACTTCTATATAAATGTTTTGCCGGTTTATCAACGTTAATGAGAAAGTGTGCACGCTCATCAGTTACTTCCGTATATCATCTCCTTTCGGATCATCTGGTGTTCACTCAGTCATTGCGCACACGAGCGAGTTTATCCTTTGATCTTTTTAACAGTTTGTCTTTAATGAGGAGGAAAGTTAAATCTCTTCATTCATCAACTCTCGAACTAACAAATCAAGAACCCGATTATGTTCGAAAGCCAATTGCAATCGCCGAGCATCTTCAATAGAAAACCATTGTCCTCGTTTGACATATTTCAAATTAGGCCGAGGTTCTCCAACGAGAGTTCCTTGATAGAAGTGAGATGGAATAGTTCCATCAATTGTTGCGACAATTCTATTCAACGTGAAATGTGCATCCAAGATCCCCCTCAACTTCTTTTGCAACTGCTACTGCTGGATCATCATAATAACGAGAAAACCCAACGCTGCTTGAAAACGCCCATAACTCAGGAGGTCTTGCCCGTTCAACAAGATATATTTGATCTGAGTTTGGTTGAAGGATTAGTGCAGCAGTAACATATCGAATCGGAGGTTTTTCTGGAGTCATCAATGAAAGAAATCAATAAGAGAATAAAAAAGTATGTAGCCTAAATAATATCTTCTTCTGCAATGACCATAAAATCACCAACAGCCATGACTGCGCTGAACGGTACTAACAATTTGCCGTCTTTGCTTTTCTCTAATTCTAATTTTTCGCAGTAGGATGTCGGGTTCTTGAGCACGAGATGAATTAATTCTCCGCTTCTGGTTTCGAAGATAATGTCTCCCACTTCACCAAAGCGCTTTCCAGCCTTGCTTACCACTGTTTTTCCCATAAGATTTTTAGAAAATTTCTTGTCCTCTTCAGCCATTGGTTCCAGCCTCACACTATGATATACTACGAGCTAAAAGATGGACACAGTGATATTTAAACTTTGTGATTCCCTGTAGCCAATCAATAAATCAATAGGCAAGAATCAGAACGGCAATCATTAAGGTGACATGATATCCATATTCTATATAGGGTAGACCTTGTGCATTCATTCCGTTGTGAATATGGGTATTGTCATGAGACCATCACGTTGCAATGATCCATGATATAGAGAAGTACATGGCAATGGTTCTATTCTTTTTCTTTGGATTTGAATTCTTGACCCAATTCCAACCAACAATCAAAAAGGAGATGCTCAGCCCAATGAGAGTGCATCAAAGATCGAAAGAACGATAAAGAAGGGGAGCTGAGTGGGCGTCGGTTGAATATCTGGAGACGGCGGCCACTTCATTTATTGTTCCCAACCGTTCATTCAGAATTCCAGAAGAAGTGATTTCTCGCTGAATAACAAGTGTAAAATTGACTATTTTTGGTTCACTTTCCATGTTCTTTCTCCCCACAGAGTAAAATGGGTTAATGCGTTGACTTCATCAGCAGTCCATGATCTCTCACTCTTCATGTTGAGATTAAATCCTTTAGATCGTTGTCGCTTCTTCTGCTTTTTCATTATCTCTTCCATGATTCTCCAAAATTCTTTTTTGTCCATATTCCTATAGAAGATGTTATTCTTAGTAAATCTATCATCGATTGTCAAACAAAATTCGGAGCGGAAAATTTTTCTAATTCTTCATTATAGTCTCTTAATTCTTTCACCAAGGCATTAATGTGATCTTCATTATAACATTGATCGCGCAGTCCACATGATTTGCATTTCGCGCGTTCAGTAAGAATAGGGGGAACTTTTTTGCTTTCAATTAATCGATTGACGGTGTGAATCAGATCTTTGATTTCTTCCTTGAGGAAAATGTTAAAGGGAACTTTTCTTCTGTCGTTCACGTCAAGATACGTTACAAATCCTTCTTCAACAGATTCTTGGAAATGTTCTTCCATCAGTAATCCATACGCGCTCACCTGAATTTTATGTCCGGGCCACACACCTTCACGGGGCGCTGTTCCTGTTTTTAATTCAATGGGTATTTTTTTGTCGGGATGTACTTCAATTTGATCAATAATGCCGCGCACTCCTAATAGTTGAGATTCTACTTTGAGCTCAGAAATAACTTTTGGAGTGAGAATGTTCCAGAGCTCATCGCCAAAGACATCATTTTTTTTAATGAAATGATGGAGATGTGTTGCACGTTGCCTACTTTCAAACATGATGTATGTTAGGTTTCTTAGAAATACTTCTTCAGGATGCAAACGAACGCTCACGATACTTTCCTGATTGTTTGCAACGGCTTCTCGCAAGATGCGTAAATGTTCTCGCTTGTAGATTGTTTGAATATCCTCGAAGACAGATCCTTTTTGTATTGATCGCACGATGTGTTCTTCTGATTTATTAATTGCATCGTAGCAGTGATGACGCACCGTTCCTAATACTAACGATTCTTTTGGTGGCTCTTGAAGTTTCAATACATACTGCAGAAAGACTTTTCGCGGACAATACAGATAACCCGAGAGCATAGACACGGAAATCATACTTTATTCCATACATTCTCTCTATTTATGGTTTGCGTAGAAGTGGCCAGTGGTTCTTATACCTCTTTTCTTCTCTTCAATAAATCCTTCGTGAAGTAGTAATAGGTAATAATACCACCGAATCCGAGAATCAATGAGAGAAATCGTGCGAGGTATCCGAGATACGGAAGAGCAAAGAGAATGGTGAGGATAATTAATCCGCCAGTAAATCGCAAGATGAGTTCTCCTCTTCCTAGTTTTTTCCTTCTGCGATAAAACGCAAGACTACCAATCCAAATTGATGTGAAAATTTTAGTTAAGTAGAGGGCGATCACAAAAAACAGCAGGAAGAGTAATGCAATGGGAATTCCGATAATAGTGACAAAGAAAAAGATCACGAGGAGGGAAACGATAACAAATGAAATTGCTCCAATACCCATTGATTTGAGTGGATTCTTTTTAATGCTGACACCAACAGCGTCGAGCCATTCGGGAAAAATGAGGATGAGAATAATTCCCGTAATCAACGATGCCAAGAACCAGTAGATGATAAATGAGATCGTTTCTCGACCAAAGGAAGTATTGCCAATAATGGTGTAATGACTGCCCCCTTTAATTTCTGCACCTTGATCAATCATTGCTTCATTGTTACTGGTATAATTAAATTGTCCGTTTATTTTTGCGCTATTAAGGAGATGAATGTTTGAGGCTTTGACGTTCATATTTCCATCCGTTTCACCGCCGATGTTAACATCTCCTCTCGAATAAGAAACGATATCTAAATCTTCGCCAACTTTTCCATGAGCATCGACGGATCCTGAGAAGATGGACGCACTTCCAAGAATAATGGCATCTTTTCCAATAGTTACTTCTCCGCCCGCTGCGATAAGGTCATCATTAATTTTTCCGTTGATATCAATTTCTCCACCAGCTGCGCGAACATCATCAGTTACTTCTCCGTTGATGATGAGTTTTCCACCGGTAACAACCACATCTCCATTGACTTTACCATTAAGAGTAACGGTTCCTGCTGCGACTGTTAAGTCTCCGTTGATTAATCCTTCAACGTCAACATTATTGCTTGCAATGTACACATCATCGTTTATGATCTGGTCTTTGGTAATCAGATTGGGACTATCAAATACAGCCGCCAATGTAGGCAACGCAAGAAGAATACCGAGCACGATCCAAACGCTTATTTTTGTGATCTTCATCCAGGCATTAAAGACGATCCCGTATATAAATATAGTGCTTTACGGAGGAGAAATAGGTGGAAATAAAGTATCATCAATAGAATAAAAGTTTGCTGTTACAACAGGCCGACATGTCGCCTCCACCCTTTTTGCTGCCATTAACTCCGGTCTTGTATTGTCACTTTTGATAAAATAAAAGCACAGTAGTCCCTTGTACTCTAATCGTCCGTCAGGATTCGCACGCGATAACTGATCAAAATTTCCAAACTCAATGCGCAGGGGATGTTCGATATAAACGACACTTGGCGCTCTTCCATCTCCTGTTTGTTTCTTAAAGGGGTCAGGAAGAACAAATAGCACTGGCTGTTGAATAAGACACCCAAATTGAATTTGAATACAACCACGCCTCACAACATAGTCAATCGTCTGGTCCGCTCTCAAACCACGAAAGGATATCATGGGAAGGGTATATGAAGCACTCTTTAAAATATTTAAGCTTCTTTTGCCAAATCTATTTAAAGAATAATCAACCTTTTTACCGTTATGAATATTGAA
>JAHFLI010000058.1 GCA_023255615.1 Candidatus Woesearchaeota archaeon | reverse complement strand
TGTTCTGTTGAACTGATGAAAGAAGAAAAGAGCAAAGAGAAGAAAGCTTCTCATGCATTGCCTCATAAACCAGCTATCGTAATTGAAGAGTAAGATGTTCTTTGAGTTTGTATTTTCTGATAAAGCCACTTGGTGCTTCAATGATATAACTAGCTTTTTTTTGTGGCTTGAATAATGAAAATGGATGCAGATCTCTTTTTATTTCTACAATCTTCTTTTTTTCATTGAGATAGATGAGATCGAGAGAGAAAAACATGAACCACGTATGAATTGAGACTTTTCGCTCCTGATTAAACTGAAAAATCACTATTTTCTTGTTCAACGAGAACATTAAGCCGATGGTTTGCTGCAGCAAAGTTGCATATAATGTTCCTTCCCCAATCTTTTTCGTTCCTTTAAATATCTTCATTTTCGTCTCTTATCGTCGATAACTTATTGGTGTTTGCAAATATTTATATACTCCTTTCTTTAAGAATTATAAAAAGATATGGTAGGTCGGCGCTTGTCGACGAAAAAAAGAGGGTATTTATATGCAAAAAGAGGGTGTTTCATGCTAAGGGAGGGAAAACTAAATCTTCGTCTTTTCCTCTTCATGATTCTGTTCGTGGTGATTGTGTTTGGATACGTCGTACTCGGCGAGATTCAAGATATCGATTTGATTTCTCCTCAAACGTATACTAATACGTCAAACCAGACGACTATCTTTTATTGTAATTCGACAGGTAATTATTCAAATATATCTCTCTGGGCGAATGATACTGGTACCTGGATGGAGAAAGGAGTGAATAATACTATTACTATTAATGGAACTATTACTGGGTTTAATATTTCAGGAATGCCTAATAACGTTTCCTTTATTTGGAACTGTAAGGCGCAAAACTCGACCGTAGCTTCAGTAGGTAAAAATTATAACTTTTCAAAAGCCAACTTTACTGTTTATGTCGATGCTGCCGTGCCAAGTATTGTCCCCGTTACTCCTGATCGGAGTATGGTGAATGGGGGATATAATTTCACTGATTTCCCTATCAAAGTAGAAGTCAACGTAACAGATGAACGATTTGTGGGCGTTCATTCAGTGTGGGGATATATTGCTGAACGATCATCTGCCCCCTATGGAACGAACGTTTCGCTTGGATTATTTCAAAATAAGAGTATTACGTGGACTACTAATATTACGGTGACTATTCTTAGTAATACCACCAATCCAGGTCCACACGCAATTTGGTTCTGCGCAAATGATACTGCGGGAAACGTTGCATGTAACAACTTCAACGCAACAGGAGGCCCTCCAGTTGTCGCGACTATTGAAGGAACAAATGTATCTGTCCTCAATAATTACTCGAAGTTTGTCAATGGAACCTTTATTCAGGTGTTTTTGACTAATGGTTCGAGTGCATTTGCCAGTCTTCCCGCGGCTCCTTATTATATGAATCCTTCACGGTACAATTATACATTAGTCATAAACTTTACCGACGCGTTTGGTGCTCGTTTGAATATATCTATTGTTGGATTATCAGTTAATTCGACCGTTTTTTCTGGGCTGCTCAACAACACTCAGATTGAAGGAAGACCGACCGTTTTCGCTAATAATTCCGGAGGAGAAGGCTTTAATCAAACGTCGATGTGGGCGGAACTTACCAGTTGGCTGCCTAATGAGTCTGTTTACCGATACGCCATTGTCTCGTTTGCTCGGTTATCTGATCGTGTCTTTTATTGTAATAATACCCTCTCTTCTCCTTTATGTAATCAAGTCAATGAGTGTTCTGGTGCCGTCAGTCCAGATAATCATGCAGCTATCGTCACTGGTGGAAGTGGATGTCGACTGAATGAAGGCGGAGTAACGAAGTTGTATGCAGATCACTTGACTGGTGGAACGGAAGCAACTGATGATCAGCCACCTAATATTTTTGCGATTACTCCAATTGGAACTCAGAATTTCACTAATGAGACGAATATTTTAATCAACGTTTCGTTTAATGATACGGGTGTTGGTTTGGATAATAATTCTATCAATATCACGGTTGCGTATGGATACACAAATGCATACACGTTGAATTTTACATTGAAGAATGGTGGGTTACAGTGCAATCCAACTCTGACAATGAATCTTTCAAATACAACGGTTTACTGCTGGGTGAGTTTGAATCTCTCCGAAGTCGCTAATGATGCTGCCTCAAATTCCTGGTTTTGGAACGCAACAATCCGTGATGGGAAAGGAAAGCAACAAAATATGACCGTTGTCGGCGGTTTAGTTAATTTGAGGTCAAGTGGTGGTTTCTTTATCATTGATTTGTCTCCGCCGAAAAATTATACTGTAGATGGTACTAACTTTGGGGGAGTTTCTTTGCTTTCCTACATTTTTCAAGCAACAGAATATCGGAACACCACCAATCCGGGATTAGAGGGCAATTCAACGTATTTCCGTGTTAATTGGAACGATTCGGCATCTCTTGTTGTTGCTGCACGTTTAGAATATTATAACACTACATCTGGGCAATGGGAAATTGCTAATTATACTACATATACTGGTGGTTCAGGTAATAATTTCCAAGCCAATATTTCATGGGTCATGCCATCTGGCCATACGTGGTTTGCAGCTGGTGGGAAAAATGTCAGCTTTAGAATGACTGCAAATGATACTGTTGGTTTATCGGCAACGACCTCTTACAATTTGACTGTCCACGTTAATGATACGACGGCTCCATCTCTGGTAACGTTCATGATTAATGGAACGAATGGTACTCGAGCGAATATTTCGAGTTCGTACATTAAATTAAATTTCACTATTCAAGAAGCAGCATCGCTCAAAAACGTTATTTATCGAATAGATGGATGGAATAATCCTTCAAACATGACTGCTTATTTGTGGCGTGATTTCAATCGATCTGTTTCTGGGACGTTCGATGACGTTGATAGTTTGAAAGTGAATGAATCATTACTCAATCAAACGCTACCATCAAATGGAAGTGGATTAGGAGATGGAATTCATTTCGTCAACATTACTATTCGAGACGATTATGACAACATAAAAACATTTTCTGGGGTGTTTAACTTTACTATTGATACCCGGTATCCAAACCAAAGTATGATTGCGGCGGTCGCAGATAATGCAGTAACGGTGAATGACTCTGATACACGGTCACTGGCGTACTTCAACGTTACTGGCTTTGATACCTTTGATGGAAACAGATCAGGAATCATGAATAGGTCATATTCAGTTGATTGTGATTCAACTGGGACCATTTATGCCTTTACAAACTTTGTTACCTTCCAACCGTTCAACGTATCTGGATGCACTGGAAGAAACAGTACATTTGTGTTAACGATCAACGTGACTGATTACGCCAGAAATTCAAATATCACTAAATATCGATTCCCTGTGGATGATGTTGTACCGGTGTTCAATAACTTTACGGTCTCTAACGGCACAGGAAATATGACCATTACCTGGGATACTTCTGATGCATATAATAATATTTCAGCGACGAGTGTCGGGTTTTATCTTGATTCTGATAGTACGTTGATTAAGGTTCAAAGTAATCTCGGTGCACTTAACACCACGAACTACAACTTTGCTCCTGGGTACCATACATTACGAATGCATGCGAATGATACGGTTGGAAATGAAGTAAATAGTAGTTTGGTGGGATTTTTTGTACAAGGAAATCAGAGTTTTGATGTCGCTGTTGCCAGTTGGCGAATCTTCCTGGCGAATCGCTCGAAGACCAACGCTACCATACAGATAATGCTTCAAAACGGAACAAAGAATCACCTAAATAATGCAACAGTCAACCAAACGATTGACGTCATTATTTCGGCCAATTCCTCTACGAATGAAGTGATGAATATCACTTTGGAAGTCAATGCGTCCAGAATGACATGGAACCAGAATTTCAGCTTGATCTTGAATGATACTGTCACTGTTCCCGTGATTGAATCAAGCTACAAATTACAAGTGAGAAAATATGTTTTATTCAACGAGACGTTGGATCATGCTTTTGCCGATAATGATTCGTATTTCGGAATAGTCGATTTCCCATCTGCTATTGGGGGAGATTATGATCGGTTCATTTGGTTCCCGAGTAGAACAAAGATGAATGGAGCTGGTTATGTTGTTAATATTTCAAGTTGCGCTGGTCTAGGGATTGATGACGCTGCCTTCACATCCTTGAATACTGTTCCTTGTTACAACAGTTCCAATGGAAAAACAAAAGTCTTTGTTCCCCACTTCGGTGCGGTTGCAGCAGTGAATAGTTCCATGCCGCCGAATGTTACCATTACGACACCGTCTGTGTTACAAGGCAATGCATCGTTTATTTTCAATCTTACAGTGTCAGGGGATGCAACTAGCTGCCGATATTACTTCAATAGAACAGCTGAAAATTATAGCATGACCCTTAGCGCTGATTATGGTGGATTTAGTATTTGTTATACTAACATTACTCACGCGAATAGGTCTGCTATCCCAGATAATCCGGAAAATGTCACGTTTTATGTTACTGATGCTTATGGTAATTTAAACAAAACCGTTTTCCGATTTACCATAAATGACACTGTCGTGCCAAACACCATCGATGCCCTTTCGACTAACATAGGTTCGTCAAACAAAATTGTGATATCTTTTAACACAACCGAGCATACGAATACAACGCTGAATTATGGTACGACAACCGCGTTGGGAACCGCTTCTGATGATATCTATCTTGATACGACGCATTCGTTTAATCTCAATGGTCTTTCAACGGGAACATTGTATTACTTTAACTTTACTTATTGTGATGTGCAAGGAAACTGTCGCGTTAATGGAACATTCAATGCAACGACGGAGACGGGGGGCAGTGGAGATAGTGGCTCGAGCTCTTCATCTTCCGGTGGCGGAGGGGGAGGAGGCGGAGCTGGTCCTGGGGCAGCATCCAATTATGCCGCGAAAGCTTCGAAGTTCTGGACATCAATTGCCTCTGGAGTATCTGGTGCACTAGACATTGAAAATGATCAGATTGCGATAACCCACGTTGGATTTACCGTCAACGCTGATGTTGATCTGGTTACTCTGTTCGTGTATAGCCTCAAAGAAAAGCCGACTGATATACCTGGTGCTTCATCGAAAGTCTTCCAATATTTAGAAGTAAAACCAGAAGGTTTGGAAAATAAAGATATTACCAGTGGCGAGATTAAATTTAAAGTTGATAAGCAATGGCTTGTTGATAATGGCGCAAGCTCTGGTGATGTTGTCTTGTATCATTACACCAGTGCTGGATGGGTTGCATTGCCGACACAAATGGTTAAAGAAGATGAGAAGTCAGTCTCATTTACCGCGTCAACACCTGGATTCAGCTACTTTGCAATCGGAACAAAAATTGTTCCCCCAACAACGACACCAACTGAAGAGAAACCAACAACTCCGACAACGCAACCACCACAAGAGAAGCCCCCAGTAATTGCCCCTCCCGTAGTTGCGGGAACCAATAGCGCACTCATTGGAGTGATCATTGTCGTCATTGTTCTCTTAGTAGGATTAATTGGGTATTATATCTACGAGAGAAAGAAAACCAGCTAAATCTTCTTTTCTTTTTTAATCGACAATTTTATATAAGTGTAATCCTCTAGAGATCTTATGAGATTTTTTTTATTCATTTTTATTTTGATTCTTCTTCCCATCGTCTCTGCGTCATTTAGCGAGCAAATCTTTGATGACTATGTTAAGCAGGGTGAGAGGTTAACCATCGATGGAAATAAACTCTATGCTTCCTATTCTGGAGACGGAACACAAGCATTTATTGGTTTTAATGATCAAAAAGTTATTCTTGAAAATGGAATGTGCAAAGAGACCTCAACAGTAAAAATTTGCGTTGACATCGAAGAAGATTATATTGATTATTCAATTGATAAGCAAATCTATAAAGGGAAAATATCCATTTTTACAACAATTGCGCAGTTGAACGTTACGAGAACGTTTAGTAGCTACAATGGTGCTCTTGATGAGGAGATTACCGTTAAACTTTCCTTAACCAACGGACTCGATCACGATGCAACCAAAGTAGATTATCAAGAGAATATTCCGGGCAGTTTTATAATAAACTCTGTTGATACCTGTTCTCTTTCTAATCATACTTTGAGCTGGACGGGAGATATCAAAAAGGAAAACAAAATTACGTGCGAGTACCGTATCATTCCTCAAGAAAATGGAACATTTGAGATTCCTGCAACACTTAATTATTACAATGGGAAGGAGATTGTAACAGACACGGAGAAAGAAAAAATTACCATTTCTGCGCCAGAAATTACCCTACACATCGTTCCTGAACAATTAGATCTTGAAATAGGAGAGAAGAAAGAAATATCTTTTATTCTCATGAACACGTTGATCACACCGATAACTGCTACTTCTTTTGACATTATCTCTTCTCCGTCATTGTCAGTGCTTTCATATCCCAAATATCTTTCGAGTCGATCGGAAAAATACTCTTGGTCTGGAGAAATTGAGGGAAATTCATCCAAAACTATATCGATTACTGTGCGAGGTGAGAGTGAAGGTAATAGCACTATTCAATCTATCTTGCAGTATTTTTATGAAGGAAATCGTCGAGATTTTACTTCATCTATTCCTCTTTCTGTCGTTGCATCTGCTCCGCTTATCGGCATATCGCTAAATAAAGATAGACTTAACGAGGGAGAAATTGCTACTCTTCATTTGACATTGAAAAACCCTAGTTTTGGTTCTCTCAAAGACGTTGTCGTCAACCTCAATTCGTCCTATCCCGGCATTTCTTTCCACCAATTATTACCGGACATTAAATCTGATGAGACTGTTAGTCTGTATTCGGCAGAAATTTCTGCGCTTTCGGTTTCAAATGATTCTATGTTTACTCTTTCTGTTTTTATCTCTTATCTGAGTGCGGATGGAAAAAAACGTGAAGAGAAAACCGAACACTCTTTTATCATTCTTGCCAAACATACGACTCCTGCGCTAAGTCCTACTCCAGAACATAATGGAACTGAAACGGTGAACCCCCCAGTAACTATCAAGGATAATATTGTCCAGACAAAAGAAATTCCTCCTTTCGTGTTTGTTCTCGTCGGCATTACTTTTCTTCTTGGAATTTATCTTATCTTTAATACACGAAAAGGAAATTCATAACTATGTTCCTTCTTGCCACGATGATTGATATTCTTTCTGTTCCTTTGTCAATGTGTCTATAGCAATATCAAAGGCTTTCAACTGCAATCGCGCAATATCATTATCGATTTCTTCAGGAAGTACGATTACTTCAGGCTTCATATTATTTTTATTTTTCACTATAAATTCTACTGCTAATGCTTGTCCACAAAAAGAGGTAGACATTACTTCCGAGGGATGCCCTTCTGCAGCTGCAAGATTTACTAACCTTCCTTCTCCACAAATAAAGATTTTTTTTCCATTTTTCAGAACGTACTCGTCCAGGAATGGACGGACGCGTCTTTTTTTTGCAGTTTTTTCTAGTGAGGCAATGTCAATCTCAATATCAAAATGTCCCGAATTTGCAAGTATCGCACCGTCCTTCATTAATTCCATATCATGAAGAGAAATGACGTGCTTATTTCCAGTAACGGTGATGAAAATATCACCAATTTTTGCTGCTTCTCTCATTGGAAGAACAGAAAATCCATCAAGGCGTGCTTGAAGTGCACGAAAAGGATCTACTTCTGTTACCGTTACTAATGCACCATGTCCTTTTGCGCGCAATGAAACACCCTTACC
>JAHFLI010000057.1 GCA_023255615.1 Candidatus Woesearchaeota archaeon | reverse complement strand
ATCGAACCAATGAAGAATTTATGAAAACTCTCGCATCTATTGGAGAAGGAATTTATTATCGGCCAACCGAAAAACAAAATTTGAAATTGATTTTTGGGGAACAAGAAGACCAAAATAAAGATGAAAAAATTAATCTAGTCATTTCAAATTCAAACGAGTTCATCACAAAAGGAACAAGTGTTGCAGCAACTATTTCAGGATATAATTTCGTTGTTCCAAAGGAAATTTCAAAAGTTCTTGTTTCAACCAACACAGGAGACCCGATACTCACAACATGGAAATATGGATTAGGAAATGTTATTGCATATACAACCGATGATGGAAGCCAATGGAGTGGGACTATGTTATCAAAAGATAACTTTAAATTGTTGATTCGTATGGTTAATTATGCTATTGGTGATCCAAGCAGAACAATGAAAAATGATATTGATGTAAAAGATACGACGGTTGGTGAGCCAACGATCGTAACGGTAACGGGAGATGACCCTTCGAGCTCTGCATTACAATTCTCAAAAGGAGAAAAGGGAGTATACATAGCAACGTTTGTCTCAAATACCACTGGTTTTCATGACATCCTTAGTGCAACATTGGCAGTAAATTATCCTTTAGAATATGACACTTTAGGTATGAATCAAGATTTGCCTGATCTCGTATCTACTGTTGGTGGGTCTATGTTCGATCCGAATGATATTGACAAAATCGTTGAGGTCGTCAAGAAGAATTCTCGACGAACAACCATCGATACGATAGAATATAAGTGGCCGTTCCTTATTGCAGTAATCGTGATATTGTTAGTTGAAATCAGTATTCGAAAGCTTCGAGAGTTGAAAGCGTGGAGGTCTAAAAAATGGCAATCATGAAGAGGGATCTGAATTTTATTTTCCTCATTTTGATCTTGATAACGTTAGTTTTATTTGTTGGCTTTAGCACCTTCTATCAAATGAGATTCTACAACTTATCTGAAAGTTATAACACTAAACTCTCTCAGCTTGAAAAAGTTACTGGAGAACTCCAATTAAATAAGAACATACTCAATGAGACCAGCGTTGAACTTGAAGTTCGAGCAGAGCGTGCGTCCGATTTACAAACGAAATATGATAAACTCAGATCGGATAAGGAGAAAGTGGACGCTGAGCGCGATAAACTCGAAAAAGATTTGTTTGATGCAAAAACCGAGATTGCCGACAGAATTACGAAAATGTCTCAAATGCAACAAGATCTTGATAAAAAGGATGCGGATCTCAAAATCAAAGACGATCAAATCGTATCGCTTCAATCTGATGCCAATAAATGGGAAAAAAGATATAATGATTGTGACGCAAGCCTGAAAGCTTGCGAACAAGGTGGATAAGAGTGAAGGAATTTTTTCGCGTTATTCGAGAATCAAGTATCACCATAAATAGTATCATTTTTTTTGATAAATTTCTCGATACGCTGATCGTTTTCTTACTGATCTATTTTATCCTTATGGTTCTTGACATCTATCCTTTTTTTGCCATTCTTCCTGCGGCAATGTTTTTGATCATTACTCTGTATCTTGATTTTGAAAAGAACAAGGCAGTAATGATTGAAGAAAAGTATCCTGAATTACATGAACGATTGCGTACGGCATTCGATCATGCTCCTGTTGAGAATGAAGTCGTCAATGAATTGCACGCAGAGGTTATGCAGGAGATGAAAAAAGTAAGTGTGTCTTCGTTTATTGATACTAAAAAAACAACCTCAAAGATTGGAGTAATCATGGGATTGTGTTTCATTATCCTTTTATTAGCGGCAATTGGAATAAATGTGAAACTGAATATGATCTTCAAAGATAGTGGGTTATTTGGATATCCTTCTAGTGGAGACGGATCAGGGTCGAAAGGAGATACTCCCGGGGCAGGTGGGGGAGAAGATAAAAACATTTTTGGAGATGAAAAAGTAGCAACATTAGGAGACGAAGAGCTTCAATTACAATTGAAAACAGTTTCCTATGAAGTGTTGTCTGGAAATAATTATAAAGAACCGCCTGATGTTAATTTTGAAGAAACATTTCCAGATACTATTTGCGCCGATGATCCCCAAGGATGCGGAAATGAACAATATAGTGAAGATAAAACCCCCGTTGAACACGCTGAATTAGTTAAAAATTATTTTTTAAACATTGCAAAATGAGGTGGAAGAATGAAAAATTATAAGCATGTTTTTGACACCCTCCAAAAAGAGATTGGGAAGGTCGTCATTGGTCAAGAAGCTATCATCGAGCAAATCCTTATTGCCATGATCGCAGAAGGAAACGCACTGTTAGAAGGATACCCTGGATTAGCAAAAACACTCTCGATCAGAACCCTCGCTGATCTGATGGAATTAAAGTTCAGTAGAATTCAAAACACACCAGATCTTATGCCGTCGGATATTACAGGAACGTATATCATAGAAGAAGTTTCTGGGAAACGACAATTTAAATTTCAAAAGGGACCAATCTTTGGCAACATTGTTCTAGCTGATGAAATTAACAGAGCTACACCTAAAACGCAATCGGCCCTTCTTGAAGCAATGCAAGAACGACAAGTAACGGTTGGAAATACAACTTTTAAACTTGATGAGCCGTTTTTTGTCTTGGCGACTCAAAATCCGATTGAACAAGAGGGAACGTATCCACTTCCGGAAGCGCAGGCAGATCGTTTCTTACTCAAAATAAAAGTAAGCTACCCTACTTTTGATGAAGAGCAAAAAATCGTTGATATTTACACTTCAGGCGCTTCGGTTCCAAAGATGAGAACGTTACTCAATAAACAACATTTGAGCCATTTACAATCTGTTGCCAAGCAGGTTCCCATTGCCAAAGATCTCAAAATAAAAGCCCTGAAAATTATTGAAGCGACACGAACGAAAAAAGACCTGATCCAATATGGAGCCTCTCCACGAGCGTCGATTGGGCTGATCTTGGCGTCAAAAGCACGTGCCCTCATCAAAGGCAGAAATTACGTGAGCTCGGAAGATATAGAAACTCTCGTCTTCCCTATTCTCCGACACAGGATTGTATTGAATTTCGAAGCAGAAAGAAAAGGACTCACTACGGATGATGCCATTAAAGAGCTCATCAAGAAATCCAAATGATTGACACTACTTTTTTGAACTCGTTGAGTAGATTTAGTTTGGTGATTAATAAAAGGGTGACCTCTAATTATACGGGACAAAAAAAATCCCATGCGGTCGGACGGGGCATGATTTTCAAGGACCATAGAATTTACGCCCCTGGAGATGATTTCCGCAGTATTGATTGGAGGGTTTTCGCACGAACCGATCACCTCTATATTAAAAATTATGAAGAAGAGCGAAGTGTGACCATCCATATTATCGTGGATAAATCTTCTTCGATGAATTTTGGAAAACCACTTTCGAAATTTGACTATGCTTCCATGATCGGAGTAGGGTTCGCCTATCTTGGAATGAAAGACAACTCCAAAGTACAATTTTCCACTTTTTCAGACGATATCGAAATTTTTCAGCCACGAAGAGGAATGTCCCAAACGGTCGCAATGATTCACTATCTTAATAATATAAAGACTCAAGGATACTCAAAATTAGGGGATGCGATAAGGCAATATAAAAAATTTCTCAACTCGCGCTCCCTTATCGTGTTAGTCTCTGATTTTTTGGTTGATATCAATGAAATTAAAGGGTCTCTTTTCCTGCTTGGAAAAAGTGATGTAAAGGTGGTTCAAGTTCTTGATCCCATTGAGAAAAATCTCTCCCTTTCAGGAGACCTTGATCTCAAGGATTCAGAGACAGGCGACAAACTAAGATCATATATTACTCCTCGTTTACGAGCTCAGTATCAAGAAGCGCTCAACCAACATAAGAGTGCAATAGAACAAGAGTGTGCTTCCCTTGGTTTAGATTTTCACCAAATTACGACCGATACTCCAATTTTTGATGCATTTTTTGAGATTCTTGGATAGGAACGTTATTGTTATTTTAAATACGGGAACACTCTTTTTATTTCTTCTTCCCAAACATAGTATTGATATAATTTTGCCGATCAGATGGCTCTTCAATTTTTTTGCCGAATGAAAACTTCGGGAACTTTAATTTATCTTTCGGAACGAAGTAGACAATAACTGCAATAAGAATGATAAGCAAAACATAAGGAGCATAATGCAAACCAGAAGTCCCACTATCTGCCACATCAGTGTTTTTTCCTGTGATACTACTTAATCCTTGCTTTAATTTTTTCATTAACGGCCTGTTATCTTGAATGCCCACATCTCGAACAGCCGTTCCGTTCTCTGAATCAGGAAGGGTAATAGTATAGGTTCCGGCCGGAACTTCTTGTGAAAGGTCAATAGTTTCTGATTGAAGATCTTTTGTAATGATATACTTCTTGCCTTTACTCTCAAGAATGATAGATGTCTTATTTTCATATTTTACATTTCCTACATTGGTAATAATGACCATTTCGTTCTCATATCGCGAATCAATCCTCATCACACTTTTCACGTAAAATCGATCCTCTTTGCTAATACCTGCAACTGAACCTCGCAGCGTATATGTACCAGGAGAAGCAAATTTATCCAACGTAAACGTTGAACTCATTCCAGAAGAGATTTCTAGAGATTGAATGATTGTTCCGCTCGGATTGCGAATTTCAGCTTTGATAGGGACACTCATCGATTCATCAGCTTGATCCAGAACGTTCATTTTGAATTCTACTGAACTTTTTGGGAAATACTCTTTTCCATTCATAATAAGATTCATGGATGTTGCTTTCGGAAGAATAGTAATGGGCAATATTTCTGATCCTTCATTCCCACCGCCATCCCGTACAGTTACTTCTATTTCACGCTTCCCCGATCGTGTTGTGGGTTTAATGGGAAAGGCATAATCGAGTGTATCACGAGCTTCAAGCGACTTCACTTCCCCATCGAAAGAAACCAAAACGCTAGCATTTTTGAAAGAGATAGCAGATCGCTTCCTTATAGAGCCAGAAATCTTTATCGTATCTCCTGGTTTATATTCTAATTTATCAGTCAACGTATCAAGAAGAATATCTTTAGTAATTTGAAAGGAAGAAGAACTTTTTTGTAACAACGTATTTCCCTCTAAACTCTCTACAGATAAGGTAATATGGCATTCACCAATCAATTGGGAAGAAGCAGTGAAATCAGGAACACTAATTTGAGAAGGGGAATTTTCATCAAGAGGAGTCACGAAATATAATACAGAACGTGCATTACAATCCATAGAAGATTTAAGCAAGCTCGGTTCAGGACTGGAAAGAACAATCTGAACAGGGATCTTGTCTCCTATATTATAATACTCCTTGGGAGAGCCACTAAAATCCACATTTGCAGAAACAAGAGGAAGAATAAAAGCAAGGGTGAATAAAATAATAACACTTCTTCGCATGAATGCGCTATTATCTTAATTATATAAATATCTTGTGGTGCGTTCTTCATAACAAAGTATAAATAGGAATTCATTTCATAGCAAAAAGTATGGATAGAGATGTTTTTGGCAGAAATCTGGTGTATTATCTGAGGTATGGTCTTCGCAGCCTCAAAATCTTTCTACTCACAAAAATCCCTATGACGGTACTATTCTTGTTGATTATTATTGGAGTTGCCATTGTCGGCGGATATGTTACCCATAAACCTTCTCCAAATCCCACGGGATTTGTCACGTTAAGCGATGCTCTCAGTGAAAAAAAATGTCCTACCTGTCAATGCCCAGAAATAATTCAAAAACAGGAATTCAATGAAAAAGCACCTGATTGTACCCCGAACAATGTCATCTACTACCAATGTTCAAGCGGTCTTATTGTGAATAATACAGATCAGTGCAAGATTCGACCGAATATCACGACCGATGACTATGGATATACAAACGGGTTCACATTAGCCGTTGATGGGTTATCATATGAATTGGAAGATGAACAGAATGAAATCTATCGGATCAAATGGATTAATTACACTCTTGTTAATGAAGGACATCAAGATATTGTTCCCCTTATTGAAGTGCGCGTGTATGATGAATGGAATTCAAAAGTTGCTGCTCAATATCCGCAAAAAGTAATCGAAACGAATGATGTTCTTACGAAAGATGAGTACACTAAAAGTTCTGTTGTATCAAATATATTAGTAAAGAAATTACCAAAGACTGTTCGCCTTGCTCTGAAGAATAAGATAGATGAAAAGGGAGAAACCATTTTGGCGGTAACAACACTTATCGATAAACGATAGGTTTAAATGATATTGTTTTCTTCCAAAATATATGAAAAGAAGTCTTATCCTCATTATAGCATTCGTTGTTTTTATTAGTACATGCACCTCAATACACAACGGTTGCACAGATCAACCCAATGATCTTCTCAGAGAAGAATGTCTTTTGAATCAAAGCATTCTGACGAAAGATAGTCAACTTTGTAGTCAGATTACGACAAAAGCAGTCCGAGAAAACTGTATTGCCGACGTTGCTATTGCTCAAAACGATTCTACGTTATGTGCATCTGCAGGAGCTGCAGAATTCTACTGCAAAGGAAATGTGTTTGCATCACAACAGAAAAGTGAGGAGTGTGAACATATCTCGGATAAATTCTGGTCAGATTTTTGCAACATGAAAATTGCACATACCAGTCTGCATCCGGAGACGTGCAAGCAGATTGATGCACCCATAACACGAGACGAATGTTATGACTCTCTTGGGAGGAATCTTTCTCGATCAGATCTTTGTCCGAACATTTACGATCTTGGAAAAAGAAATGGTTGTCTTACTACAGTTGCAATGAATACGCGCAATATCTCGGTATGTGACGGCATAGAGAATACGGTTTGGCGAGAAGGAAACTGCTATTATCGGCTTGCGAAAGAAACCAAAACGGAAGCGTGGTGCGATCGTATCAAAACAAACGAAATCAAACAGATTTGTAAGAAATCCTTTTTACACTGATTCATTACTCTCAAATAAAGATAGCCTAAAATGCCAAATTTTTAAGTTTTTGAGCTATCCTAAATTTTTTCAATCATAACACTCCTTCTTTTTTTCGCAAGTTTTTTAAAGCTCTTAGAAGGAAGGGAGTAATATCCACCATCTCCGTCCCTATGGCGGTGATTGAAATATATTATGGAAGATATATTTCAAAAAATATATGTTAACCGTAAAATTTAAATAGGATGGGGGGTCGAAGGGTGGCGAAGAGATCCTAGGCTAGGGTTTCAGAAATCAAGATAACCGTTAAACACGGAGGTGTTTATATGAGAGTGAATAAGGCGATAAAGAAGATCATTGCCTTGGGTACCGGAGTAACTATGCTCGGTGCGACCGTAATGGGTGCTATGGCAATGTCGACGCCGTCGATGACGTTGGCTGATTATCCAAGCCCGTTTATTAAAGACGGAAAGTTTTCAGGAGTTCTTGTGGTTGGTGACAAGGCAGCTGCTGAAGATATCATTGGAGTAACCGACATTCTCGGAAGTCTTCAATTTTCAGCGACAAAAAAAGCAGGTACAACAACCACTGCAGGCGTTAGTGTTGAAGGCGATGCATGGAAAGTTGGAACAAGTTCTAAGAAGCTTGAGATGGGAGAGAAGCTCGACACTGGAGTCAGTTTTGAGACCTTCATGAACATCACTAAATTCATTGATGAAAGTGAATTGGGCGCATTAAAGAGCGGAGAAGTTGTAACAAATAAAGGAACCGCAAAGTACAACGAATACTTAAGGTTTGATGCACAAAATTCAGAATACGCTCTTTTCAGCCAGAAC
>JAHFLI010000177.1 GCA_023255615.1 Candidatus Woesearchaeota archaeon | reverse complement strand
CGTCTCACCTCTGTTGAGACGCATCACTTTACCGATTGTTGATCAAAGAAATAATGTCTTAAATATTTGCCATTCATCCAATCACTGAAGTGATTGGGTTTCTGGCAGAGTTTATCCTAAAAATCCAGGAGAATTCTCACTCAATTCTGTTGATGATCCAAACGCGAGAAGATGGAATGCATCTAAAGGAACAATAACTCCCCCATAGCCAGCCATTTTTGCAAAGATATGATCCGATGTCACTGCAGTAAAAAAGCCCGCTTCAAGAGCAATTCCGCTCAATGTTTCCGCCTGGACTCTAAATCCCCCATGGTTAAATAATTTCCCAACTTCAAAATCCTGAGCCCACAAAGAACTATCTATTGCTTTATACGCTATTAGATTCGGTTCAGGCATAAAAAGAGAATCAAAGAGTTGTTTAAAACCATTTATTTAATGCAAAATATAAGAAGGAGACTATATATTTAAGTTACTTTCTGAACGACGACATAAGGAATTCCATTCGCATCAGCATTAACGTGCTTACGCTCTCCAATAACAAGAATAGAATTTAGTCGATTTTCCTTTATCCATCTAAGAACATTACTTATCGGTTCATCAAATCCAAAAAAATGAGTCGTTGGTATTCCTTCATCAGAATCAGTAGCTTCTCGCATAAGTTTAATTCCAGATGTAACTCGGAACATGTAAGATTCAAAACTTCTAAAAGGTTCTCTAGCAGGAAACAGAGAACCATGTTCATTGAAGACCACAGGTACAAGGTTTCCATTTTGATATGTATAAGGGACTTCAAAATCGTGATCTGTCAAATCTGGACGAATTCCACCATTCAATTTTCTTACTTGCATATATGCAACTGATCCATAATACATGTCTCCCACAAAGGATGGATTAACTAAGAATAATTTATCAGCAGGATGTTTTTTGTCAAGTTCATATACGACCCGAGCAGCTTGCTGAACTTCAAGTACCTCATGAATATCATGCCGTCGATCGTCCCGGCGTACAAACGGCAAACAATGGGATTCCGATCCATAAAAAAACGAAGATATATCCTTTTCTAGAGGGACCAATTGGTCGAATCGCCCATTATTTCTCTGTTCTCTTCTAGGGTCATGATCAAGAACAACAAGGTCTATTGGACCATCAATACAATATTTAGGATCTAAGTAACCGTTAAGAGTTCGTCCTTGTCTCACTTCACGAAGATCTTTTCCAAATTAGGTCATAAATGCTACAACAGTTTCAGGATCATAGATCTCTGAGAGGGCAGCGATACCCATCTGTCTAATTCCTAAGCGGGTAAGAGTATGTCCATTAGATCCGAGAACGTGTTCAAGATCACCAATCGGTGGAATTTCAAATGGCTCTGGCATTTGTCAAGGGAACAAAGAATGATTTAAAAGTTTTTATATTCTAAAAAGATAGGTACTATCAAAATGTCTAAAGCTATACCTCCACCACGCATTCAACGTCTTTTTCTGAATTTTTAGGAATTTCGGTGAATTCAAGAACTTCAGCGTGAGTTGCGGCAATGATTTCTTCTTTGATCGATTCAAATTCTTGTGTTGATATTTTTCCTTGGAGAATCATTTTCTTAAGAGGCGTTTTCAAGCTCACGTTTTTATCAGATTTTGCGCGACGTGCATTTTCAACAGCATACAACACCACTTGTGCAATGCGTTCTGCATCAGTATCATGAAGAAATTCTTTGGGCCAGGAAGAAATATGGATTGATTTCTTTCCTTCTCTCTCCATAAAATACAATTGATAAATCTCTTCAGTAATGTGCGGCATAATTGGCGCAATTAATTGTAAGAGCGACAGTAATGAATGATACAAAGTATACTGTGCAGATGCTCGTGCATCCTTCCCCCGTTTATCGGGATTATACAAACGATCTTTCACAATTTCTAAATAATAATCACAAAACTCATGCCAAAAGAAATTCTCCACATCAGCTTTTGTTCGTGCGTATTCATACTTATCAAAACTGTCAGTTGAATGTTTAATAATAACAGACAATCGAGATAACATCCACCGATCCATTGGTTCTAACTCGACTTTACGATGATGATCAAAATCTTCAAGATGCATCAAACATAATTTCGACGCATTCCATAGCTTCACAATAAATTTTTGCCCAGTAACTAAATCTTTCTCCATGAACGGCAAATCTTCCCCTAACTTCGAACTTGCTGCCCAGAAACGTAACGCATCAGAAGAATATTTCGTAATCATTTCTTGCGGCTCAACCACATTGCCCAACGATTTTGACATTTTCTTTCCTTTTGGATCAAGAGCGTGTCCAGAAATAATCACATCTTTCCAGGGATTTACCTTATTGTGCAATTGTGATTTCACCACCGTATTAAACAGCCAAAAGGTAATGATATCATGAGCTTGTGGTCGTAATGTCATGGGATATAATCCTTTTACATGAGGAAATAATTCAGTTGCAATTTGTGGTGTTAACGATGATGTTGCCCAGGTATCCATGACATCTTTTTCAGGAATAAATTCTTTACTTTTGCATTTCGGACATTC
>JAHFLI010000056.1 GCA_023255615.1 Candidatus Woesearchaeota archaeon | reverse complement strand
ATAACACGGAAAAAGAAGAGCGGTTTTAAAAATTCTATGGTTTTGGGAAGATTTAAAATTACATTAAGATTCGCAAGAGTATACCTCACGATCACGCTCTCTATTCTAGTGCAGTTTTAGAAATGACGACTGAATGTGCCTATTTCTCACTTCTTCATGCTCTCGATACTGAGGGAAAAGGAGATGCACGGAGAGCAACACATTGGTATCAAGAAGGGATGCTAAGTGGTTTTCATAGCCTCTTTGGCAATCATTTCTTGCCTTCGGACTATCCTCGAGGATTTTTTCGAAAAATAGGGATTGATGATCTTGCCCTTCAATGGAATATTGGCCAACCTATTGCGTATGCGCACGAAGATGAACTCACGAAATGTGAGTATGAGTTTGATCTCAGTGGAAAGATTTGGACTCCCGATCAAATACTTGCAATGATCGCTAATCCTCGCACTACATACTCTCAGGTTTACCGTTTGATCAATCGTCTTGCACGGAGAGATTCTGTAGAAGAAGCTTTGCACGTTCTCGATGGTGTTCGAAATGGACATAGCTAATTTGAATAACCTCTAAATCCTTATCCATAAAGGATATAAACCATCAAAACACCCCCTTATTGTGATCAAAAACTTTACTCCTCGGCTGTATCAGGAAACTATTCTCGGGACATGTGCGCAAAGAAATACATTAGTGGTTTTGCCAACCGGATTGGGAAAGACGAACATTTTTGTCATGCTCAGTGCGTTACGACAACAGCAATTTCCCAACTCAAAAATTCTTCTGATCGGTCCAACACGTCCACTTATTGAACAATATTTAGCAGTCTTTAAGGAGAATTATGATTTGGGAGAAGAACACTTTGCAGTCTTTACGGGAGAAGTGAATCCTGAAAAGCGTGCAGAATTATGGAAGACTGCCAAAATAATTTTTTCCACGCCCCAAGGATTAGAAAACGATATTATTTCAAATAGGCTTTCGTTAGCGGATGTTAGTTTGTTGGGTATTGATGAAGCACATCGTGCAGTAGGCGATTATTCATATGTATGGATTGCAAAACATTACCACAAAACAGCACACTATCCTCGCATTGTTGGGTTAACTGCATCTCCCGGAACTGATTTGGAAACCATAACTGAAGTATGTCAGAATTTATTTATTGAAGATATTGAAGTGCGTACCGAGGAAGATGAAGATGTGAAGCCATATGTCATGGACGTTGAGGTTGAATGGATAAAAGTTCAGCTGTCAAAACCCTTTCTTGATATTCAAAAAGATCTCGAAGATTTTTTAAAGGATCGCCTCGAAAAATTAAAATCATATGGCGTTCTTCATCGGACTGATGTGCAGTATGTCAATAAAAAAGAATTGTTGATGTTACAAGCGCGCATACAAGGACAAATTGCACGAGGAGAAAAAGATTTCATTCAGTGGAAAGCGATTTCTGTTTTAGGTGAAGTGATGAAGGTTTACCATGCGTTGGAATTAATTGAGACACAAGGAGTTTCTGCGTTTTACAAATATATGGAAAAGATGAATAGTGAAGCTCCGACTTCAACAACAAAGGCACTCAAGAATGTTGTTGCGGATACACGCTTTCGATCTGCACTTATTCGTGGATCGTCCTTATATGAGCAAGGCGTTCAGCATCCGAAATTAGTCGAACTGCAAAAAATCCTCGAAAAAGAACATAACAATAATTCATCATTTAAAGCAATGGTCTTCAATCAATATCGAGAGAACGCTCTTGAGATTGTTTCTGTGCTCAACAAACTTGAAGGAATTTCTGCACGATTGTTTGTCGGTCAAATGAAAAAAGGTGAAACAGGATTATCACAAAAAGATCAAAAAAAATTGATTGAAGAATTTCGTGATGGCGCATTTAACGTTCTGGTTGCCACATCTGTTGGAGAGGAAGGATTAGATATCCCGAAAGTGGATAATGTTATTTTTTACGAACCTATCCCTTCTGCTATCCGCCACATTCAGCGCCGGGGAAGAACAGGTAGAAATGAAAAAGGGAGTGTTATTATTCTTTTAGCGGAGGGAACGCGCGATGAAGGATCACGATGGGCTGCCCATCATAAAGAAAAGAAAATGCATAAGTTGTTGAAAACATTGAAGGCGCAATTCTCTGTAAAAAAAGATCACTATGCAGAGATTCCAAAAAAAGATTCATCACTCTCTTCTTATGGCACTAAACATCTAAAAGTCTATGCGGATCATCGTGAAAAAACATCTCCGTTGATCAAAGAATTGATTGATCTTGATGTTGATTTGAAACTTGAACAGCTTTCTTCTGCAGATTTTTTATTGAGTTCTCGTGTTGGTGTTGAGCTCAAGAATAAAGAAGATTTTGTGAATTCCATTCTTGATGGACGATTATTGGAACAAATCAAACAATTAAAAGATCAATTTGAACGACCCCTTCTTATTATTGAGGGTGAACAAGATATTTATTCTATTCGTAATGTGCATCCTAATGCAATTCGAGGCATGATTGCAACAATTACGATTAGTTATGGAATACCAATTATTATGACGAGAGATTACAAAGAAACAGCTGCCTTGTTTTTAGTCATTGCAAAACGCGAACAGGACGAATTGGGAAAAGATTTTTCTCCCCATGCATCTCGAAAGCCTTCTTCTCTCAAAGAGCAACAGGAGTATATTATTTCTTCTTTGCCGGGTGTTGGGATTAATCTTGCAATGCCGTTATTGCGAACATTCAAATCAGTCAAAAATATTGTTAATGCTGATCTGAAAGAATTAGAATCTGTTGAAAAAATCGGTCCAAAAAAAGCTCAACAGATTAAGGATGTTGTTGAAAAGGAGTATCAGACATAATCTCATCTAAATCGTAACTTCTCTCTAACGGAGGTCTTGGACCCCACTTCGTTTCTGTTCCATTTTAAGTTAATTTTGCTTCCAAAATGCCCGTATATACATGAGGACCACTAGACTCATCTCTTCGAAATTCTTCATGCAATCCGACCACATTTGGTCGACCTTCTAATTTTTCCAATCTCGTTCCACAATATACTAAAATGATTGAGGATATATTTCTTCTGTAGGTTGGAGCGTCAAGGCCCAAAAAGTCGCAAATAGAAGGGAATGACAAAAGATAACTATCATCGTCATCTTCAAACCATGCTAAGGCCTCATAATAATTATCATTAGGTTTTTTTCCAGCGCGAATTGCCGTGAGCCCTTTTTGTATATCCTTTTCTGACATAATAAGAATTTCCAACATTAACCTTCTTTCCCCATCACCCGGTACACATTCATTCATCGGGAGGAGGAACGAAGATTAATCTATAACTCTTTAGGTACTTTTCTTACTGGGCATAATACACTGGCGGATGCACAGGAAATAATGTTCCAAAAACGACTGCTAATATTATTCCCAAGAGCAGAGTAAGCACTAATGCCAAACCAACTACTGCAATTCCTTTTCCGACTCCGTGCTTTGCTCCAACGGAAACACTTGGACCAATAAGAATGAATAACCCAAGTAAAAACGCAAGAAGAACAAAAGAGAATGCAAATATTTGATTATATTGATAGCCAATCAATCGATTCATCTTTGGAAGAATATACCACGACAACGAAATCAGGCCAACTAAACATACCGCACTTAATGAACTGGTTATCAGCATTGCTGACCATGGCTGATTGAATTGTACTTTTGGCATTCTCATGAAACCAAGAATGATTGCTGCAATTGCAAGAATTCCTATGACTGCAAAAAGGACGATTTTCCACACATTTAACGCAAACCAAGACTCAGCATATCTTCCTTTGACGTGAAAACTTTCCCACGGATCGAGACCAGTTGCTGTTTTCACATATCCTTGCGCGTATTGAATTTGGTTACTTACTATAGAAGTTTTTTCGGCAATGGATTCAGAAGCCATATCAGCGGCCTGGGAAAATAAATAATTTGGTTGATAATTCACCGAGCTTTCTCCACCTTCCAAATACAGATCTTCAGATACACTAATCGAAACCCTTGTCGTTTGAAGATCATACGGCACTTTAATGGTTTCAAAATCAAAATCATACATCGTATTTTTTTCTACATAGCCTAGGGCCTTATAATACAGAATAATTGTTGCGGTATCTTGAGATGAAATTGGTTGAGGTAAATCAAATTCAAGCGTTGTTGATTGTGACAACGATGATATTTTTGGATGAATGAGTTGATAAGATCCTTCTTGAACAAGCGATATTAACCGAACATTTTTTCCTGGAATTTCCATGGCGATTTTCTTCAACAAATCATCTTTGTAATTTGTTATGACTATTTTTGCCAGAACAGTCGCTTCTCCCTCTCCGTCAAATGATACTGCATAATACTGGCCATCTTGATTTTGATTATGGTACGGATACATGACATCTGCTGATACTGAAGATATCAACGATAGATACCATAGGACAAGTAATATCACGGACATTAATTTTTTCATTTATTTCACCAAGAAAAGGAAAGTCATAGAATTATATAAACCCTTTTTAGGTTTCCATTTGAGTTGAAGTTATGGGGAATAGAAAGCTAAATAAAGGGATATTTAGTCTTGGTTTTTTCACGAGGTTGATCATATGCCGATAAAGAAAGGGAACAAAGTAAAGGTTGATTATACGGGAAAATTAAAAGATGGAACCGTCTTCGATTCCTCTCAACACGGCAGTCATTCTCATCCGCTGGAATTTGAAGTTGGCGCTGGCCAAGTGATTGAAGGATTTGATGAAGCAGTTATGGGCATGGAAAAAGGAGAAGAAAAAGAAGTCACTATTGCTCCTGAACAAGCGTATGGCGAAAAAGATCCTTCCTTGCAACGCGAAGTGCCAAAAAATAAAATGCCGAAGGGAATTGACGTCAAACCTGGAATGATTCTCGGTATGAATTTACCTGATGGTCAGCAAATGCAGGCAACAGTTTCTGCGGTTACCGATTCTACGGTTACTATTGATATGAATCATCCCTTGGCTGGAAAGACGTTGATTTTTTTGTTGAAAGTGGTTGATTATTCGTAAACCACCACATTATTAAACCCGCTCTCCTTGAATTGATGTGATGAATACCAAAAGCCAGGTTACTCTCTTTATTATTTTAGGGATATTTATTCTGTTCCTTGTGTTTTTAGTTTACTCTTTTTCTGGACACGTTTCTGAAACCGGATCATCAGCATCTCTTTTTTCCGGCGAATATGATACGAAAACGGCAGAAAATTATATCACTTCTTGCGTGAAAAAAACCCTTCTCTCCGGTGTTGAACAGGTTGGACTGAATACTGATTCCTTGCAATCGTTTATTGAGAAGAATATTGATTCTTGTATTGATGAAAAGAATTTTAAAGTACCGGGGATGGAAATTCACAAAGGAATTCCCCAAGCGTCGATCATCCTTTCTGAAGAAAATCTTTTTGTTCATCTTCATTATCAATATCAGTTTATGGTGAGAGGCAAATCAAGTGAGCTCACTGATTTTTCTGTATCTATTCCTTTACAAACGCTCCAGAATCAAGAACATCTTTCTCCACCTACCGACACTCTTTTTCTCTCCCCTGAATTATCCCATAGTACATTCTCTGGGCATTCACTAACCATTTCTCTCAAACCCAATCATGATAATTCTCTCCTTTCCTTTGGTCCAGTGTATGATATACAACCTCATGAGACCGAGTTTAATTCTCCAATCGCCGTTGAATTTGATTATTCTCATTTTGATTTTTCTTCATCTATTACTCACGATCTCGTTGCTGTTTCTCAGTTTGATTCTTCTCTTCATGCATGGAAACCACTTCCGACTATGGTTGATTCATCGAGAAAAAGATTAGTGTCAGAGATGTATCATCTCGGTGAGGTGATAATCACTTCATTACGACCGGGATGTTATCTTCAATTGGCAACGACCAATGATAGAGAAACGACCGTCGATAAAAAATTATTTATTGCAGAATCGGAAGAAGACTGCAGAAGTTTCTCATTGGCGTATTCCTTTGCCCCTTTGCCAGAAGCCCTCACACTAACCATTAAAGAAATAAGAAGAAATCCTGCTGTGTATACACCTGAGACAGAACGCATTCTATGGAATGAATTACAAGCACCATTACCTGATCGGACGTACTCTTTTATTTTTGTTTCTTATGTTGAGAGAAATATCATTCACGTCACTTCACTTTCTCCATCTTCATCGACTGATCATTGTGAAAAAACGATATTTTTTGGCGTTCCCTTATATTGTTTTAATGAGATTGATGACGTCAAAGAAAATAATTACCCTTCTCTTCTTCTTTCTCTTGTTTTCCTTAAGTTAGGAGGAACATCAGACTTTCATAATCCGTTGACGAAGGATCAAGGAGAACCTTTTGATCTTTTGGCACAGAATCAGATTGAATTGGTGGATGCAACACAACACGATGTTTTTCAACCACCTATTCAAACGGGGACATGTGAATTTGATACTGCTTCTCATCAGTTTACCGATGAACAGTATCAGGAAGTTTTTCCATATTTAGATGCTGAGATGCAGAGCGGAGTTCCATTTAGTTTCCATCCCGATCTTGTTCATTCCGTTGTCTTCGTCTGCAATGTCAATACGTTGCAAGAGAATGTTCGTGGGAGTGGTGTCCTCTTCCATGAAGCGAATCATCGTTACTTTGGATCTCATGTCTATGGTATTGATGATCAATCATGCCGGAAAAAATGTTCGGATGGAACCTGTGGTGAATCCACATTACCTTTAGATTATTCGGGTCGATATGGAGATCACGATGAGAACAGCGTATATGGTGCGCATATTTCTTATTTGCTTGATCTTTCTCACAATGATTTGTTGAAGTGCCAAGATCGAAAAGAAGCATATCAGGAAGCTCAGGATTATATTCAATCATCGCTCTGCTCAGGAGCTTCTTTTTCTTCTACTGAACCGTCGTGTAGTGATGATGAACAACGAAATTGCATATATTCAGATGGGAAGTTGCATTGTTGATATTATTCTTTATCACATGATAATTATAGTTATCAATTAATATTTACAGTTATAAGCATATTTGAGAATTATTGGAAACAATTAAAGACTTTAAATGAACACTACTCTTTTGCTTTTTTCCACAGAAACAGGAAGCAATCCTTGTAATTTTTGGCAATCTTTTTGTTCCATACATTCGCGAATCAAGTTCTTGATTCAATGTTGCGATATTTAAGAAATTCCGACGATTACTTCCTTTAAATTCTTTTTTGGAATTTTACGGGAAACATCAATGATTTCAATGGCAATAATTTTTTTCTCTTTAGTCATATCAATTACGATTCCATCTCCCACTTCTTCACTCGTATCATATCTCCCATCTTGAAATTTAATTCGCATGACGTCATTCTTCTGATCAAGATTTATTTTCATTGTTTCATGTACCTCTGTGGACTAGTAAAATATACCGTAATAACTTTATAAGACTTTCCTTCCTCTTCAAATATAACTCGTAACAATTTTTTATGGATGACCTTATGAGCCACTTTTCTTCCAAGTTTACCATCAATAATCTCATCGGGATCTCTGATTGATTTGAGGACAAGTTCTTTATCGATACTTCTCTCAGCTAATGTATCTTCAGCATAAGGAGTAAAATATATTTCCATAATAAGAAAAATGTTATCTAACTTATCATTTTATCGTTTTTATGGGAAGCGAAAAGGAATACTGCTAATTGGTTTTTCCGATTACGCTTTCATAGTTCTTAATCGTTTTACCCGTTCTTCCATTGGCGGATGAGTTGC